>NZ_JBHUDX010000078.1:0-1415 GCF_042678285.1 Streptomyces caeni | reverse complement strand
TCGCTGCCCTCGCCCCGTACGCCACAGCACCGTAAGCAAATTCGCCAGCGGAGTCTGCACGTCTCCCGCCTGATCAGCCGGTGCTGCAACCGGCTGCGCGACCAGGTGATGAGGGATGCCGCCTAGGCCGGCCCCGGATGGCCGGCGCGATGTGACGGGACATCATGTCCATCGTCTGGGCCTCCGCCATCGAGAACGCCAGCCGGGCCCCGCTGCGGAAGAGGGTGAGCACCCCGCACACGGTGCCCCCCGGTGAGCGGCACGCACAGCAGCGACGTCACGTTCGCGCGGACGAGGACCGGGGCGTCCGAGGCGTCACGGCCGAAGGCGTCCGGGTCCTCGGGCCGCACATGCAGGGCTGTGGAGCCGGCGTGCGCCGCCTCGGCGACGAGCGGGCACGAGGCCGGGTCCTGTGCGGCGAGCGCGGCCGCCTCTTCGCGACGGGGCCCCAGTACGGCGGCGCGGGTGAGGTGCGCGGATCCCGCGTCGGTCACCACCGAGCTCGGCGCCGCACTGCGCTCGTGGCCCGTCGTCGATCAGGCGTGCGGGATCGTGATGCATGTCCTCGGCTGCGATGCCGACGCGGCCTTCGGCGTCCTGCGCCGCATCTCCCGGGGCACCAGCCGGAGACTCTCCGACGTCGCCGCGGTCGTGGTGCGGCGGCGCGGCCGCGGCCTGGAGCGGGAGCCGGTCTCGCTGTCCGGCGGAGCGGCGGGGGAGCGGGTTTTCACGTCACCCGCATGGGGGCGCCGGTAGCGCGAATGGTGCAGGGCCGCGCGCGGACCGCGGCCGGGCGGGCTGTGATGGGTTGTCAGGGGCGCGATGGCCGTGCCCCGCGGGAACCCGGCCGAAGGAGCCCCTCTCATGCGCTGCAGAGCCCGTGTCCTGTCCGCCGCCGCTCTGGCCGCAGCCGCGCTGGGCACGGTCGCCCCGCCCGCGTCCGCCGACCCCTCCGCGGACGTCAGCCCGCGCCGGGCCGCGCCCGGAGACACCGTTGCCGTCCGGGCGTCCTGCGACGCCGCCGGAGGCACCCCGACCGAGTCCATCCACGCCACCTTCCGCGGCTTCGAGAGGGGCACGGCCCGGCTGCGCAGGTACGGCGGTGGCGCGGGTGCCAGCGCTGCCGTGTACAGCGGCACGGACCGCATCGCGGCCGACCCGGGGACCGGGGGCGGCTCCGGCGCGGCCGGCTTCGTGTCGCAGCGGGGCGTCGAGGGCCGCTGCCCGGCTGCGTTCGGAGGCGAGACGCCGTGGGCCGCCTCCTTCACCGTGAGCCGGGACGACGCCGGGCGCGAAGGGGAGGGTCAGGGGCGGGAGCAGGGTGGTGGGGGTCAGGGCGAGCAGCCGGGGCGGGAGCAGGGTGGTGGGGGTCAGGGCGAGCAGCCGGGGCGGGAGCAGGGTGGTGGGGGTCAGGG
>NZ_JBHUDX010000077.1:0-9334 GCF_042678285.1 Streptomyces caeni | reverse complement strand
CCTCAACGCCGAGCCGCAGCCCGGGCGCGGCACTGTCCTGCTGCTGCGCGAGGCCGTCGGATTCTGACATCCCGCGCGGCGGTGAGGACGCCGCGGGGCGGACGGCGAACCGTACCGGAGCTCGGCATCCGACCGCCCGCCCTACGCGGGTGCTGCCGCGCCTGGAGCGCGTCCGGCCGATCATGCGTGAGGACTCGATGCCCGAGCTGCAGGTCGGTGGCGTGGCGCTGGCCCAAGACCCCGAGCACCGCCGCCCACCCGGGGTGCCGGGGACTCGAACCTGCGGCCAAGGACTTCCTGTGCCTCTCCAGTTGCCAGCCATCGGTTGCACGGCCCCATCGCAGCCCCCTGTCCGCCGTCCACGCGCAACGACACCGCCGCACGCCCATCCGGCCTTCACGCCACCGTCAACGGCCCGCGCACCCCAGCGGCAAGGAGATCCGTCCCGCCCAGCACGCCCACCCACCTGACGGGTCGTCATCTCCATCCGGCTCCGACCCCGCAGTGGTACGGATAACCAGGGATGACGACGGGTGACGAGACGTCAGGACATCCAGCGCGGATCCAGCAACGGATCCAGCAGCGGATCCAGCGACGGGGGCGACCCCGGATGGGGCCGACCCCACCCGACCTGCACATTCACCACTTCGGACGCGTCGATGCCATGGCGCCCGCCAAACGTTGAAGCGGAACGTCGGTGTCTCCCCCGTGACCCGCCGCGATCGCCCGAGTCCGGCCGCCTTCCAGCGTCGATCCGGCATGCGGGCCAGATCCGTGCCGACACACCCCGCCGACCACTTCACGCGGCAGAGCACACTGCCTGCGCATCGGAGCGGCGCATGGCCACCGTGGCACCCGGACGCCCACGGCTGCACCTCGGTCCCGCTGACCGACACGGCGCGAACCGTTGACATAGAGACCGATCGGTCTCTATTTTGCGCGGCATGGCTTACGACATCGTCATCACCAACGGTCGCTGGTTCGACGGGACAGGCGGGCCTTCGGCGATCCGGCACCTGGGTCTGCGGGACGGCCGGGTGGCCACCGTCTCGGTGACGGAACTCGACGCGGACGGGGCACAGGTCGTCGACGCCGCCGGCGCCTGGGTGATGCCGGGATTCATCGACATCCACACGCACTACGACGTGGAGGTGCTGGCGGCGCCGGGGCTTGGGGAGTCCGTACGGCACGGAGTGACCACCGCGATCTTCGGATCGTGCTCGCTGAGCACCGTGCACGTGGATCCGCTGGACGCCGCCGATCTGTTCAGCCGGGTCGAGGCCATTCCACGCGAGCACGTCATCGGGGTGCTGAAGCAGAGGAAGTCCTGGTCCACCGCGGAGGAGTACGTCGACGCGCTGGAGCGGCTCCCGCTCGGACCGAACGTCGCCATGTTCCTGGGGCAGTCGGACCTGCGGTCCGCCGTGATGGGGCTGGGCAGAGCGACGGACAAGCGGGTCAAGCCGAGCGAGGCCGAGCTGCGGCAGATGGAGCTGCTGCTCGCCGACGCCTTGCGGGCCGGGATGCTCGGACTGTCGGAGATGCTCAACCCCTGGGACAAGCTCGACGGGGAGCGGTACCGATCACGCACACTCCCCTCGACCTTCGCGACCCGCACCGAACGGCGCAGGCTGCACCGCCTCATCCGCAGCGCCGGCCGGGTCGTGCAGTCCATCCCCAACCTCACCGTGCCGATCGCCCTGTTCCCCGCCCTGTGGGAGTCCGTCGGCCGACGGGGCCGCAAACCGCTGAAGACCAGCTACCTCACGGCGGCGGACGTCAAGGCCAACCCCCTCCTCATGCACATCATGGGCCCACTGGCGCGGATGGCGAACCTGCTCGGCGGCAACTTCCGGTGGCAGCACCTGCCGGTGCCGTTCCAGGTCTTCGCCGACGGCATCGACCTGGTGATCTTCGAGGAGTTCGGCGCGGGCGCCGCCGCCCTGCACCTGAAGGACCAGGTCGAACGCAACGCGCTGCTCCAGGACGAGGCGTACCGCCGCCGGTTCCGCCGCGACTACGAGCGCAAGTGGTCGCCCCGGATCTGGCACCGCGACTTCTATGACGCCCACATCGTGGCATGCCCGGACTCCTCGGTCGTCGGCAAGACGTTCGGCCAGGTCGGCGACGAGCGCGGGCTCCACCCTGTCGACGCGTTCCTCGACATGGTCGTCGCCCACGGGCCCGCGGTGCGCTGGCACACCACCATCTCCGGCCACCGCCCCAAGGCACTGAACAAACTCAGCTCACTGCCCGAGGTGCAGATGGGCTTCTCCGACGCCGGCGCCCACCTGCGCAACATGGCCTTCTACAACTTCCCGCTGCGCCTGCTCCGCCGCGCTCATCGAGAGGGCTTCATGACCGTGGAGCGGGCTGTCCACCGCCTGACCGGAGAACTGGCCGCCTGGTACGGCATCGACGCAGGCTTCCTGGGCGAAGGCGACCGCGCCGACCTCGTCATCATCGATCCCGACCGGCTCGACTCCTCCCTGGACCAGATCGAGGAGGCACCGGTCGAGGCGTTCGGCGGTATGCGGCGCATGGTCAACCGCAATGACGCCACCGTTCTCGCCACCTTCGTCGCGGGCAACCTGGTCTACCGCGCGGGACGCTTCGGCGCCGACTTCGGCCGACGGCGCACCGGCCGGTTCCTGCGGGTCGGAGAGGCGCGTGGGACGGTCGACCCCGGCACCATCGGCGGGCGGGAGACTACGCTTGCCTGAGTGAGCAAGGAACCGGCGCCCCCGAAACGGCGGACGCAGCAGGAGCGCAAGCAGTCGACCATCGCACGGCTGATCGACTCGACGATCGATTCCATCGCCGAGGTCGGCTACGCGAACACCTCGGTCGGGGAGATCTGCCGGCGGTCCGGAGTGTCGCGCGGGGGCCTGTTCCGCCACTTCGACTCGCGGCTGAGCCTGGTCGTCGCCGCGGCCGAGGAGGTGGCCGTACAGCACTTGGCGGTAGTGCGGCGGCGGCTGGCCCAGGAGCCCGACCGGGACCTGCGCGAAACCCTCCTGCTGATGCGGGAGCGGCACCGCCACGAGGCCAACGTCGTCTGGTTCGAACTGCTGGTGGCAGCGCGCACCGACCCCGACCTTCGCAAGCAGTTGACCCCCGTCGCCGAACAGTTCTTCGAAACGATCACCAAGGTCGCGCGAGACGTCCCGGCCCTGCGCGGGCTGTCCGACGAGGACCGGCACCTGCTGGTCTCGACCGTCCGGAACCTCTTCGACGGAGAGGTCATCTCCCGGTCGGTGGTCCCCGAACCGGCGGTCGAGGCCGAACGGCTCGACCTGCTTGCCGAGTTCGCCGAGTTCCTGGTCACCCGTCGCACACGGGTCGCCGCGACCGAACGATCATGACGGCCCCGGTACTGCGTGATGGCTCCCCTTCAACGGCGGGGTGACACCGCACTCCCCGGCGGTGAAGATCACAGAAATGCCTGGCCCTCGCCCCGGTAGGTGGGCGCGGTGCCGGTGATCCGCCCTCCGTCCACCAGGTGCAGTGTGATGACGCGTTGCCACGGTTCCCCGCTTTGGCGTGACGGAACCAGACCCGGTCGCCGACACCGCCGACGAGGAGCAGCTTCCGCCGCGCCCGAAAACCCGACGCCTGTACGGCCGCAAGGCGCAGCGCCGCGGAATCGAACGCCGGCGACGCCGGAGCACAGGGGGACTTCTGAGAATTCATGGGTCTTCCGGCCGTCTCCACACACCGTGGGCAGCTGCCGCACGGACGCATCCGAGGCATGACCCATCGGGCCGAACCCCCACGGCTTTCGAGTGAACCGCCCGCGAGCCGACCCTTTCCGGGCAACGTACCGGTTTGAATGCAGTTCATTCGATTGCAGGGTTGGCTGCGTCCTGTCCGGCTCAGGGAGTGCGCCACAATCCGCGAGGAGGCGTCATGCGACGTATTCCCATGCTGCGGGCATCGGTCGGCACGGCCGCCCTTGCCGCCGGCCTGGCAGCCATTCCGATCCCCGCCGCAGCTGCCGCTCCCGTCACGCACGTGCGGTGCAGCGCCAACGCTCTGGCAGCCGCGATCAGCAGAGCCAACAACGAGGGGGGGAACTCTCGACCTGGCTCCTCACTGTCGCTATGTACTCACCGAGGCGTCCTCCGACACGGTCGGTCTTCCACCGATCAGGAACACGATCGTCATCCATGGACACGGCGCCACCATCGCCCGGTCAGAGGGCAGCATCAATTTCCGCATCTTCTACGTCGAGAACTCCGGAAACCTCCAACTGCAGAACCTCACGATCACCAAAGGCAATTCCAACGGCGGCGGGGCACCCGCCTTCTCAAGCGGCGGAGGCATCTACTCCGCCGGACGTCTAAGACTCGAGCACGTCACCGTGATCGGCAACACCGCCGGACGCGGAGGCGGTGGCGGTGTCACCATCGCGGACAACGGCACTGCGTCCATCGTGCAGAGCAAGATCAGCGGCAACACCACCACCGGCGTTGCGGGAGGTCTGGCAGCCGAGGGCCGGTCCACGACGGTCACCGACAGCCGGATCACCTTCAATACCGCTGACGCCGGCGGGGGCATCCTCAACAGCGGCGGAAGCCTGACCCTCAAGAACGCCGACGTCCGAGGCAACAACGCACAGGATTACGGCGGCGGCATCGTCAACCTGAGCGTCGGGCCGAACACCGGAAGTCTGCGGATGTACAACAGCGAGGTCCGTTTCAACAACGTCCTCGGTGTCGGCCTCGGCGTCTTCAGCGGCGGTGGCGGGCTCTTCAACTTCAGCGGTGGCGTAGTGCGGGCTGAGGACAGCTCCGTGAGCAACAACACGAGCGAGGGATCCGGTACGAGCGCCGGCGGCATCAAGAACTTCGCCACCCTTCAGCTCACCAGGACCAAGGTGATGGACAACAGGTCCGTCGCCGCACCTGGTGGTATCGACAACGGAAACACGCCGGCAAGTACCGTATCCCTCGTCAGCAGCGACGTGCGAAACAACAACGACACGAACTGCGAGGGCAGTGCCGGCCCCGTACCCGGCTGCCAGGGCTGACTGCAGGTCCAGTTGCAGGCGACCGATTCCAAACCCGGGCCCGAATCCTGGCGCCACGTCAGCGCATGCCGCCCTGGCCGCCGGGGCTCTGATGGGCTACACCGGCAGCCCGAACCTCCTGGTCCGGTACATCGACCAGAGCCGGGTCGAGGCCGCCCACGCCAGCCTCTCCACATGCAAGGCCGCCCGCCTCCTGCTGACCGATCCCGCCCACCTGTGCAAGGACCAGCACGTGCTGCGTGACCAGCTCGCCTGAGCCTGCTCGGAGATGACGGCCCCGGCAGACGCGGCGGGCGACTTCGCCGCTCTGCTCACCCCGGCACCGGCCAACGCCGCTGCGCTGACCGGCTGGATTACCAGGGTCCGGGCAGCTGACGCGTAAATGAAAAGCAGGTCAGGGTAGGTGTGGGCATGGCTGGATGCCCGGTGGTCTCAGTGGGCCGCCGGGTGTCCGGACCGTGCGGTGGTCAGGCTGCGTTCTCGATCGGGTTGAGGGTGACGGTGTAGCCGACCTGGTTGAGCGCGGTGATCGCGCGGCGGGTGGCGCGTTCGGGGTCACCCTGGGCGAAGTAGGAGCCGCCGCGCTCGTGGTGGGGGACGTTGTCGGTGAGCATGTGCCAGATCGCGGTGATGATCGAGTGCTCGATGGCGACCAGGGCTTTCAGCGGGCCGCGGCGGGCGGTCAGCCGCTTACAGCGGGCTTGCAGGTAGTTGTCCTTGCTCCTCACCGCGCCGAAGGCAGCCAGGCCGAGGGCCCCTTCGAGATACGGGTTCCCGGGGCGGACCTTGGTGTTCTTGGTGCGGCCGGCGGACTCGTGGTGGCCGGGGCAGACCCCGGCCCAGGACGCGAAGTGCCTGGCGGAGGCGGAACGGGCCATGTCTCCGCCGGTCTCCGCAATGATCACTTCAGCGACGGCCTGGTTGATGCCGGGGATGGTGTCGAGCAGGTCGAGGGCGGGACGAAAGGGGGCCATCGCCTCCTCGATCCGCTCATCCAGCTGTCCGATGGCGCCGGTGAGCCGGTCGTAGTGGTCCAGGTGCAGGCGGTGAGGAAGGCGTGGTGGTCGCGGAAGCGGCCGGTCAGGGCCTCGGTGAGTTGGGGATCTTGTTGCGGAGCTTGCGTTTGACCAGGTCCGCCAGCATCTGCGGGTCGCGTTCCCCGTCAATGAGGGCCTCCAGCATGGCCCGGCCGGAGACGCCCATGATGTCGGAGGCGACCGCGGCGAGTTTGATGCCAGTGCTTTCCAGCAGCTTCTTGAACCGCCCCGGGTTCGGTAGAGATCTCAGATTGTGCTTGTGACCTGGGGTTTCGTGAGTTCGGTGTAGTAGTTGGCTTCGTACTCGACCGGCAGGACGTGGCCTATCTCACCGTGGAGCCGCCGGTGGTTGTACCAGTCGACCCACTCGGCGGTGGCCAGCTCGACCTGGGAGAGCGTCTTCCAGGGCCGTCGAGGCTTGATCAGCTCGGCTTTGTAAAGGCCCACCGTCGATTCCATCAGGGCGTTGTCGTACGCGTCGCCGACGGATCCGATGCTCGCGGCGATGCCGGCGGTCTCGAGGTGTTCGGCGAGCTTGAACGATGTGTACTGCGACCCGGCATCCGAGTGATGGATCAACTCGCCTGGTTTCACCGGCCGTTGGTCGCGGTCTCGTTGCCAGACCGCCATCTCCAGGGCGTCCAGGACGAAGACGGTCTCCTTCACGGTGGCCGCTGACCAGCCGACTATCCGGCGGGAGAAGGTGTCCACGACGAAGGCGACGCAGACGACCGCGGACCACGTTTTCACGTGGGTGTAGGGGTCGGACCCGGGCGCGGTGCCGGTGTCTCCACCGGTCCGTTTCCCGGGTCCGCCCTCCGAACCGGACGAGCCCGTCTCCGAGCATCCGGCTCTCCACGGGTTCATGCCGTTGATGCGGCTGGTTCCGGGAGCCTCGCCGTCCAGGGAGTCGTGATCTGCGCGCCCCGGTATCGGTAGCGGGTGACTGTCACCTGCTCCGGCCGGAACATCGCGGTCTTGCCGTCGGCGATCTGCCATCCGGGCAGGAACCTCCGGCTGAAGACTCCCCAGGCCAGCCCGGCGTGCCGCTTTCGCATCCATGTCACTACCCGCCACCAGCTGTAGTGGTCGAGGTAGGAGAACGTCTGCTTGGACACTCCGTGCTGGAAGTAGTTGCACCAGCCCCGCAATACGGGGTTGAGATGGCGCAACAGGTCGGCGAGCGTGCGATGTCTGCGGCGACGTGTCAGCCGCCTGACCTTGCCGAGGACGGACGCGAGCGCCTTCTTCGACGGCCAGGTGTAGACGTGCCGCTTGTCCGTCCCCCTCTTGCGTCTCCGCTGGATGCGGAAGCCGAGGAAGTCGAACCCCTCATCGACGTGGCAGACCCTGCTCTTCTCGACCGACAGGCGTAGGCCCACTGGTGCGAGTACTGCCGCGACTTCGTCCCATAGCGCCTCCGCGTGCTCGCGGGTTCCGTGGACCATGACGACGAAGTCGTCCGCGTAGCGGACGATCTTCATCGTCGGCCTTCCGGCCCTACGATGCTTGCGGCGTGTCCATTCCGGGCCGAGTGTCTTCCACTTGGCATCGAAGTGCTCGTCCAGGACGGACAGGGCGATGTTGCTGAGCAACGGTGAGAGGATTCCGCCTTGCGGGGTCCCGGTGAGATTGTCCCGGACGGCCTGGTCCTCGGAGAGGATCCCGGCCTTGAGGAACGCCTTCACCAAGGTCAGCACGCGTCTGTCGGCGATGCGGCCACGCACCCTGTCCATCAGGGCCGTGTGGTCGATCTCGTCGAAGCACGCCGTGATGTCCGCCTCGAACACCCAGTGATAGGCCCGTGAGCCCCCGGCGAGGAAGTGGATCTCGGCGATCGCGTCCTGAGCCCGCCGCCGGGGCCGGAACCCATACGAGCACGGACGGAAGTCCGCCTCGAAGATCGGTTCCAGAACCAGCTTCAGCGAGGCTTGCACCACCCGGTCCTGGCTGGAGGCGATCCCGAGGCGACGAAGCTTGCCATTCGTCTTCGGGATCATCGCCTCCCGCACCGGATCCGGTCGGAACCGCCGCTCTTTGATCTCCTCTCGGAGAGCAGAGAGCATCCGGATGGCATCGACGGAACCGTAGGAACGCGGTGGCGTTCCATCCGGTCCGGCCGACCGCGCACCACGATTGGTCCGGACCCGCTCCCACGCCACGGCGAGGAAGCAGGGGTGGTGGACAAGGTTGAACAGATCATCGAACTGGCGGCCGGAATCATCGACCGCCCAATGGTGCAGCTTGCGCTGCATCCTGCGTACTCACAGCTCCGCCACATCAGCGTCGGGCCATGGAGCACTCGTATTCACAAGTGGCCTCCACAGTCTGCGTACTTGCTGCGAACCCGCTGGAGCCCTTCGCCATGTGACCGGCTTTCCCGGTCCCGGACTACTACGGCTCCTCCGCCCCGCCTCGGTGGTGTCGGCCGACGACGGGCCTTCCCTCCGCCCGGCTGGCTGCCGGTCGGGGTGGGACCGCCGGGACGGATCCCGTGTTCACTGCGAACCGATCGACGGGTGAGGTGCCCAGCTATGCCCCTGCAGCATCGCCGTGAGTACGCCGCAGACCTTCCTCACGGCCTCCCGAACCGGCGACATTAACCGGACCCGGAGTTCTCCGCCCCGACACGTCCTGGAGCGGGTCTGCGCTGCAACCCAGCCCGTATCCGCCAGATTTGAGCTGGTGGGAGTGGCTTGAGGAGCGTTCGGCAGCTGGTTCCTGTGCGTACACCTTCCCGTCTTGCTTGCCGGACCCGCACCGTCTGGCAGTGCCGGCGCGTCCCGTCGTTGTCGGGGCTGCTGTCCACCCTCACCGGCGTCTCCCGGATCAGGCTGCCCCCAGCTTCACCGCCCTGCTGCGACAGGACAGCGGTGGTGGTCTCTCACCTCCACTCGGTTCACAGCACCTCACGGCGCTCGAAGTCCGCTACCCAGCAGCGGTTCGGCGCGGCGGCGACGAAGTCACGGTCGACCAGGTCGGGCGCTCGCTCCACCTGTCCGCCGGGAATCGTGGTGATGACGCGTTTGCCGCGGACCGCGCCCTGGATGCCGAGTTCGCGCATCAGGCGCTCGACCGTGCAGCGGGCCACCGGATGGCCCTGCCGGTTCAGCTCGCGCCAGATCTTCCGGGCCCCGTAGACACGGTAGTTGGACGTGTAGACCTGCTTGATTTCCTCCTTGAGTTCCGCGTCGCGGACGCGACGGGCGGAGGGCGCCTGGAGGCGTTTGTGGTGGGCGTAGTAGGTGGAAGGGGCGATCTTGCA
>NZ_JBHUDX010000076.1:0-85786 GCF_042678285.1 Streptomyces caeni | reverse complement strand
CCCCGCGCGCAGGCGATCTACCAAACTCCTGATCCGAACTCCAGACAGGACCTAGTCCTTCGACAGCACGAACGAGGTCTGGGCCTTCGGGAAACCGGGGGCCTTCGCCTCCACCAGGTACGTGCCCGCCGACGCCGAAACCGCCGGAGGCGTCGCGCAGTTCGGGGCGCTCGGCCTGCGGTCCCACGTCACCGTGTATGTGGCACGGTCGTTCGCGGGCACGAGGAACAGCACGCTCCCCGCACCGCTCGGGCAGTCGGCGGAGGACCAGAAGGGGCTGTCGCCGCCGGTCTGAGTGATCGTCACCACGGCTTTCTTCGGGCCGAGATCGACCTTGCAGTCACTGCCGGACGCGTTCTTCGCGACCAGCTGGACAGTGGGGGTTTGTCCGGGCGCGTAGGTGTTGCGGACGCTCTGCAGTATCAACTGCACAGCGCCTGATGTGCAGTTGGGCAGCGAGGATCCTGACCCGGCGGGCAGTTGCCGACCGCCGCCGGTGCCCCCGCTGCCGCCGTCACCGCCCGAGCCGCTGTCCGCCCCGCCGGAGCCGCTGTCCGCCCCGTCCGAGCCGCTGTCCGCCCCGCCCGAGCCGTCGGACCCCGGCGCGCCGGACGACCCCGAACCGTCTCCGCCGCCCGACTCATCGCGCCCGCCCGGGTGTTGGCTTATCGCGGGCCCCGTACCGGACGGCCCCGGAGTGATCGACGAAGTGGGGTGCTTCCCGTCGGAACCGCTCGCCTTGCTCTTCCCGCCGCCCCCCGAAGAGGTGACCATCCACACGGCGAAGAGCGCCGACACGACGACGACGGACAGCAGCACGGCCCTCCGTCGCCAGTAGATGGAGGAGGGAAGCGGCCCGACCGGATTGCGCAGAGATCCCACGGCGCAAACTGTACGAGAGATCGGGGAGCCGCCTCGCCCCACCCGCCACCCCCGCCCCCAACTTTTCCGGATCATCATCCCGCGTGGGCCGCGCCCGCCGCCGCCCGCGGTGGGCCGAGGGGCCTCCAGCCGCGCCCCACCGGAGGCGACGGCCCACCGACACAAGCACCGCGCCCCGAGCCGATCCCCCACCCGCCCACCCCTCACGTGGCAGGATCGGGATCGTCATGACTGCACCCATCACCCCCACCGCACCCGCACCCGCACCCACTCCCACGACCGCCCGCACCCCCGCCCAGGCCGACGCCCCCGCCGGCCGGGACCCGGGCAGGGCCCTGCACGCCCCGGTCATCACCTGGTTCGACGAGCACGCCCGCGATCTGCCCTGGCGGCGTCCCGAGGCCGGCCCCTGGGGCGTGATGGTCAGTGAGTTCATGCTGCAGCAGACGCCGGTCAACCGCGTTCTGCCCGTCTACGAGCAGTGGCTGGCCCGCTGGCCGCGCCCCGCCGACCTCGCCAAGGAACCCCCCGGCGAGGCGGTCCGCGCCTGGGGCCGCCTGGGCTATCCGCGCCGCGCACTGCGCCTGCACGGCGCCGCGGTCGCCATAACGGAGCGGCACGGCGGGGACGTACCCACCGATCACGCCCAGTTGCTCGCCCTGCCGGGCATCGGCGAGTACACGGCCGCGGCCGTCGCGTCCTTCGCGTACGGGCAGCGGCACGCGGTCCTCGACACCAATGTGCGCCGGGTCCTCGCCCGTGCGGTCACCGGGCTGCAGTACCCGCCCAACGCCACCACCGCCGCCGAGCGCAAGCTGGCCCGCGCGCTGCTGCCCGAGGACGAGCGCACGGCCTCCCGCTGGGCCGCCGCCTCCATGGAGCTGGGCGCGCTGATCTGCACCGCGAAGAACGAGAGCTGCCACCGCTGCCCGATCGCCGCGCAGTGCGCCTGGCAGCTCGCCGGGAAGCCGCGGCACGACGGCCCGCCCCGCCGGGGCCAGACGTACGCGGGAACGGACCGTCAGGTGCGCGGCCGGCTCCTGGCGGTGCTGCGGGAGGCCGTGGGCCCGGTCCCCCAGACGGTCCTCGACCGGGTGTGGGACGAGCCGGTACAGCGGGCCCGCGCCCTCGACGGGCTCGTCTCCGACGGCCTGGTGGAACCCCTCCCGGGCGGCCTCTACCGCCTTCCTCTCACCTGACGCCGGACGGCCCGGGCGCGACGCCGACCGCAGCGCCCGGGCCGTCCGCGCACGCCCCACGCACAGACGGCGCACAGCCCGCGGCAGGGCGAACCACAGACTCCGCCGTGTCACATCATGGCGTTACACAGCCACCCAGCCGACAAATCACCCTTGACCCCCACGAAATCCCGCTTGCCCTTACCCCGTTCCTACATCCGTTACACAACCGACGGACAGCCGAGCGCTGTCCGCAGGCTGCCTCGGACAACGCCGTGACAACCCGCCCGTAGCTTCATGTGCATGCCGCGGACGGCGCGGCACACGAGCTGACACACGGTTCGGCGAACCGGCGCCCGGCTGTTGACCGCGGTCGGCACACAGGTCGGGAAACGGGGAACGGAGGCGGTTGGAATGGCGCACGGCGAGGTGCTCGAATTCGAGGAGTACGTCCGCACCCGGCAGGACGCGCTGCTGCGCAGCGCGCGCCGGCTGGTCCCCGACCCGACCGACGCACAGGATCTGCTGCAGACCGCGCTGGTGCGCACGTACGGCCGCTGGGACGGCATCGCGGACAAGCGCCTGGCGGACGCCTATCTGCGCCGCGTGATGATCAACACCCGCACCGAGTGGTGGCGGGCCCGCAAACTGGAGGAAGTCCCCACCGAGCAACTGCCCGACGCCTCCGTCGAGGACTCGGCCGAGCAGCACGCCGACCGCGCGCTGCTGATGGACGTCCTGAAGGTTCTCGCTCCGAAACAGCGCAGTGTCGTCGTGCTGCGACACTGGGAGCAGATGTCCACGGAGGAGACGGCCGCCGCCCTCGGCATGTCGGCCGGAACGGTCAAGAGCACGCTGCACCGGGCGCTCGCCCGGCTCCGGGAGGAGCTGAAGGCGCGCGACCTGGACGCACGCGCGCTGGAGCGTGAGGAGCGGGAGCGTTGCGCGGCCTAGGCACGGGGACCATACGGCCCGGGGGAGCCCCCAAGGCGGCGGTGGCGGCGGTGGCCGCGATCGCCGCTCTCGGCCTTCTGCTGTCCGCCTGCGCCACCGGCGGCACGGGTGCGCGGGACGAGGGTCCCGCGGGCAGCGACCCGGTGGTCGCCGCCTCACCCTCCCCCTCCCCCACCACCAAGGAACCCACGCGGCTGGACGTGATCAAACTCGTCAAGGCCGATCCCGCGGTCTCGCGCGCGGTCAAGGCGGACCTGAAGCCGTGCGTGGCCGACGAGTACCCGGTCGACGTGTCCTACGGCGACCTGACCGGCGGCTCCGTGAACGACATCCTGGTGAACGTGATGACCTGCAGCGACGCGGTCGGTGTGGGGGCGTACGTGTACCGGATGAAGGACCACAGATACCAGAATGTGTTCAAGGCCGAGTTGCCGCCGGTCTACGCGGAGATAGACCGCGGTGATCTGGTGGTGACCCAGCAGTTGTACGAGAAGGGCGACCCGCTGTCGTATCCCTCCGTCGAGGAAGTGATCACCTACGGCTGGCGGACGGGCCACTTCACGGAGGTCTCCCCCCGAACGCGCAACGAGTACAGCAACACGGTGGGCAACGGCGGCACAACCGCCCCGAGCAGGGACTGAGAACGGCGGATGGCAGAGCAGACCCACGTCCTGTTCGTCGAGGACGACGACGTCATCCGCGAGGCCACCCAGCTCGCGCTGGAGCGGAACGGCTTCGCGGTCACCGCCCGGCCCGACGGGCTGTCGGGCCTGGAGGCTTTCCGTGCCGACCGCCCCGACATCGCCCTACTGGACGTGATGGTGCCCGGCCTGGACGGGGTGAGCCTGTGCCGCCGTATCCGGGACGAGTCGACCGTTCCCGTGATCATGCTGTCCGCGCGCGCCGACTCGATCGACGTGGTGCTCGGCCTGGAGGCGGGCGCCGACGACTATGTGACCAAGCCGTTCGACGGTGCCGTGCTGGTCGCACGCATCCGTGCGGTGCTGCGCCGCTTCGGCCACGCGGGCAGCGGCGACCGGGCCGCCCGGAACGCGTCCCCGGTGGACGGCGGCGTGCTCACCTTCGGCGAGCTGGAGGTGGACACCGAGGGCATGGAGGTACGGCGATCGGGGCAGCCGGTGGCGCTCACACCGACCGAGATGCGGCTGCTGCTGGAGTTCTCGTCGGCCCCGGGCACGGTACTGTCCCGTGACAAGCTGCTGGAACGCGTGTGGGACTACGGCTGGGGCGGTGACACCCGCGTCGTCGACGTCCATGTGCAGCGGCTGCGCACGAAGATCGGCCAGGACCGGATCGAGACGGTCCGCGGCTTCGGCTACAAGTTGAAGGCCTGAGCAGGCGCATGCGGGGGATTCTCAAACGCCTGGTCCCGGACGACGCCATACGGACGGGCCTGCGGTGGAAGCTCAGCGCGGCGATCGCCCTGGTCGGCGCGCTGGTCGCGATAGCGCTGAGCCTGGTCGTGCACAACGCGGCCCGTGTGTCGATGCTCGACAATTCGCGCGACCTCGCCATCGAGCGCCTCCAGGTGGCCCAGCGGATGTACGAGTCCGGGCGCACCCAGACCCTCGGGGTGAAGGTCGACGACCCGGCCATCCCGCGTGACCTGCTGCAGAAGGTCATGGACGGCCGGCGTGCCACCTTCGTGTCCGAGGGCGCGCAGGGGGTGCCGGACATCTGGGCGGCCGTACCGCTCAAGGACGGCAGGGTGCTGTCCCTGCACACCCGTTTCACGGACCGCAGCGCGGATGTGATGAAGGACCTCGACCAGGCGCTGGTCATCGGTTCGATCGCGGTCGTGCTCGGCGGCTCGGCGCTCGGCGTGCTGATCGGCGGGCAGTTGTCGCGGCGGCTGCGCAAGGCCGCGGCCGCGGCGAACCGGGTCGCGAAGGGCGAGGCCGACGTCCGCGTACGGGACTCGATCGGCGGCCTCGTGCGCGACGAGACCGACGACCTGGCGCGCGCGGTGGACGCGATGGCGGACGCGCTGCAGCAGCGCCTGGAGGCGGAGCGCCGGGTGACGGCGGACATCGCGCACGAGCTGCGAACCCCGGTCACGGGCCTGCTCACGGCGGCGGAACTGCTGCCGCCGGGCCGCCCCACCGAACTGGTGCTGGACCGTGCGAAGGCCATGCGCACGCTGGTGGAGGACGTCCTGGAGGTGGCCCGCCTGGACAGCGCCTCCGAACGGGCGGAGCTTCAGGACATCCTGCTCGGTGAGTTCGTCACCCGGCGGGTGGCCGCGAAGGACGCGGACGTCGAGGTCCGGGTGATCCACGAATCGGAGGTCACCACGGACCCGCGCCGCCTGGAGCGGGTGCTGTTCAACCTGCTGGCGAACGCGGCACGGCACGGCAAGCCGCCGATCGAGGTGTCCGTCGAGGGCCGGGTGATCCGGGTACGGGACCACGGCCCCGGTTTCCCCGAGGAGTTGCTGGCCGACGGCCCGAGCCGCTTCCGCACCGGCAGCTCGGACCGCTCGGGTCACGGCCACGGCCTGGGCCTGACCATCGCGGCCGGCCAGGCCCGGGTGCTGGGCGCGCGGCTGACGTTCCGCAATGTGCGGTCGGCCGGGGCACCGGAGCACGTGCCGGCCGAGGGTGCGGTCGCCGTGCTGTGGCTTCCGGAGCACGCACCGACGAACACGGGGAGCTTCCCGATGCTGCCGCTGTCGGGCGGCTGACCCGCGGCGGGGCGTGGAGCAGCGCCCCGAAGGGGCGCGGGCATCCGCGCGACCGGCCTCCCCCCAAGCTCTCAACCGCGTTCGGGCAGGGGCAGCCCCATCGCACCCTCAGGTGGCGTACCGGACGTCCAGCGGGGTGCTCAGGCCCAGTCCTTGTCCGGGTCCAGGCCGCCCTCCCGCCGCTGGGTGAAGGAGAACCAGTTGCCGGAGTCGTCGCGGAAGAGCGCCTCGGTGCCGTAGGGGCGCTCCTGCGGCTCCTGGAGGAACTCCACGCCGCGGTCCCTGAGCCTCTTGCGGTCCCCGTGGACGTCGTCGGTGACCAGCACGCCGGCGCCGAGGATCCTCTTGGCCACGAGCGTCTTCATCATCCCGGCGGACTCGGGGTCCATCGCGGGCGGGCCGGGCACCATGAGTGTCAGCTCGACATCGGGCTGGTCCGGGACGCCGACCGTGAGCCAGCGCATGCCGCCCTCCCCCATGGTCATGTCGGTGCGGACCTCCAGGCCCAGCTTCTGCGTGTAGAAGTCCTTGGCCCGGTCCTGGTCGAGGACCCAGACGGTCGTGATGGCGAGCCCCTTGATCATGGCGTTTCTCCCGAATGTGCGGGGTGACGCGTGCGCTGCCACGGCAGGCAGCGGGAGCGTCAGCGCGCTTCTCTGGAATTGCTCTGTCGCCCCCGGTCCGCGCCGGGCCGGAACCCGCCCGCCCAGAGCATCGCGTAGCACCCGGGGATGAGAGCGGAGCCGCGGCCCACATGCCGGGCCCTGTACGCGGTCGGGGTGAGCTTGGTCCAGGACTTGAAGCGCGCCGAGAAGGTACCGAGGCTGCTGAAGCCCACGAGGTGGCAGATCTCGGTCACGGAGAGGTTCGCGGTCCGCAGGAGGTCCTCGGCCCGCTCGATCCGCCGGTGTGTCAGATACTGGCCGGGCGTCTCGCCGTACGCCGCCTTGAAGGCCCGTATGAAGTGGAAGCGGGAGTATCCGGCGTGCGCGGCCACGGCGTCGAGATCGAGTCCCGGGTCCGCCCAGTCCCGGTCCATCGCGTCCTTCGCCAGCCGCAGTTGCCGCGTCCTGTCCACGCCCGGATGCTGGCACAGGCCACTGACATCGCACCGCGGCAAACGACCGCGCCCCGTCGTGGACGTGCGCGGACATGCGAAGGCCCCCGGGGCGGACACTCCGGGGGCCTTCTTTGGGCCGGGGTCGTGCGCGTCAGGCGGCCTCTGCAACCGTCGGCTGCGCGTCCGCGGCGTCCCCAGCCGCGTCCCCGGCCTGCTTCTGCGGCCCCGCCCCACGCAGCGGGACCTCCTTCACGAACACCGCGGCCAGCAGCGCCGCCACGGCCACCCCCGAGCCCAGCAGGAAGGCAGCGTGCGTGCCCGCCGAGACCGCGTACTGGTACGCCTCCCGGGCCGCCGCCGGCAGCTTCTGCAGGCTCTTCGCGTCCAGTTGTGCGGACTGCTCGGTGATCTTCGAGCCGAGGACGCCCGCCCGCTGGGCCATCACGTGCTGCACCCGGTCGTTGAACAGGGCTCCCATGATCGCGACGCCGAAGGACGAGCCGAGGGTCCGGGCGAGGGTCGCGGTCGACGAGGCGACACCCATTTCCTGCATCTCGACGCTGTTCTGCGCCACCAGCATGGTGATCTGCATCAGGCAGCCCATGCCGGCGCCCAGGACGGCCATGTACACACCCGAGGTGAGCCGGCTCGTCCCCGTGTCCATCTGCGCGAGCAGGAACAGGCCCACGATCATCAGCACGGTTCCGACCAGCGGGAAGACCTTGTACCGGCCGCTGTTGGTGGTGACCCGGCCCGCGATCATCGACACGACGAGCATCGCGCCGAGCATCGGCAGGAGCAGCAGCCCGGAGTTGGTCGCCGAGGCGCCCTGCACCGACTGCTGGTACAGCGGCAGGAACAGCACCGCGCCGAACATCACGAACCCGGTGATGAAGCCGATCGCCGACATCAGCGAGAAGTTGCGGCTGCGGAAGATGTGCAGCGGCACGACCGGCTCGGCGGCCCTGGTCTGCCAGAACACGAACCCGACGAGCGCGGCGGCCCCGATCCCGATCAGCTCCATGATCCGTGCCGAGGTCCAGGGGTACTCGGTCCCGCCCCAGGTGGTGACCAGCACGATCGAGGTGATGCCGACGGTCAGCAGGCCGGCGCCGAGATAGTCGATCCGGGTCTCGGAGCGCTTCTTCGGCAGGTGCAGTACGGCGCTGATGGCGAGCAGGGCGACTATGCCGAGCGGCAGGTTGATGTAGAACGCCCAGCGCCAGCCCCAGTGGTCGGTGATGGTGCCGCCGACCAACGGGCCGCCGATCATCGCGAGCGCCATGACGGCGGCCATCATGCCCTGGTACTTGCCGCGCTCCCGCGGCGGGATCAGATCGCCGATGATGGCCATGACGCCGACCATCAGGCCGCCGGCGCCGAGACCCTGGATGGCGCGGAAGCCGATGAGCTCCCCCATGTTCTGGGCCATGCCGCTGAGCGCCGATCCGATCAGGAAGATCGCTATCGAGGTCATGAAGGCGCCCTTGCGGCCGTACATGTCGCCGAGCTTGCCCCACAGCGGGGTGGATGCCGCGGTCGCGAGGGTGTACGCGGTCACCACCCACGACAGGTGCTGGAGGCCTCCGAGCTCGCCGACGATCGTCGGCATCGCGGTGCCGACGATCATGTTGTCGAGCATCGCGAGCAGCATCGCGATCATGAGCGCGAGCAGGACGACCCGCACGCTCCGTGGCTGTTTCCCGCTCCCCGCTGGTGCCGTACCGTCCGCCATGCTCCCACTCCCCTAGGTACTGCGCGCCGCCCCGGCCACTTACCTGCCGCCCGGCTAGTTGACTACACTGGGGAAAGTAGCCCCGTAACTAGCCGGTCGTCAAGTAAGTTTCGCGGGCTCGCCGGTCGGCCGGCAGACAGGTTTTCCGGGAGTGCGAGGAGTACGAGGATGAGCGGGACCGCCATGGACGGCACCAAGCGGCAGCGACGCGGAAACACCCGCCAGCGCATCCAGGACGTGGCACTCGCCCTCTTCGCCGAGCAGGGCTACGAGAAGACCTCGCTGCGCGAGATCGCCGAGCGCCTGGACGTCACCAAGGCCGCCCTCTACTACCACTTCAAGACCAAGGAAGAGATCCTGGTCAGCATCTTCGAGGACCTGTCCCGTCCGATCGACGAGCTGATCGAGTGGGGCAAGGCCCAGCCGCGCACCCGCGACACCAAGCGCGAGGTGCTGCGCCGCTACGGCGACGCGCTGACCGGCGCGGCCCCGCTGTTCCGCTTCATGCAGGAGAACCAGGCGACGATCCGCGAACTGAGCATCGGCAACAGGTTCAAGGACCGCATGCTTCAGATGCGCGACATCATCAGGGACCCGGACGCGTCCCTCACCGACCAGGTCCGCTGCGTCAGCGCGCTGTTCACCATGCACGCCGGGATGTTCGCCCTCCAGGACGTCGAGGGCGACCCCGAGGACAAGCGCAAGGCGGTCCTGGAGGTCGCGATCGACCTGGTCACCCAGGCGCACGCGGGCCCGTCACCGGCGGCGAACGCGTGACCATAGGCTGAGCGAGACACAAACACCGGCTGAAACACCCACCATGCCCTCGGGGGAGCGACATGGATCCAGCGGTCATAGGCGTCAAGGTGGCCTCCAGCGTGGCCACTCCGCTCGTGAGGCGGCTCTTCGTCACGGACGGGCCCGGTGCCGGGCTCGTCGAGAAGCCGGTGCGCATCTCGGAGTTCGTCTCCTTCCGGGGCGAGAAGCACGCCCTGACCGAGAAGGAACTCACGAAGCTCGCTGCCGGACTGGTCAAACGGGCCGTCGCCGGGGACGGCGAACGCCCGCTGCCCGAGGACGAGACGCCCGCGGTCGTCCTCGCCCTCGCCACCACCCTGCGCGCCCTGGGTGACCTCGACATGACCGATGTGCAGGCCGTGCAGCTGGGCCACGAGGCCCTCGCCCGGCGACTGCGGGCCGCGAGCGGAGACCCCGGCCGCCATCTCTCCCCGGACGCCGCCCTGTTCCACGAGCGCATCCTCGGCATCGCCTGCCTGCACATCCTGCACTTCTTCACCCAGCGCTCCGCCTTTGTCCCCCGCACCCTCGTCGAACAGACCCGCCGACAGGCCGAACTCATCGCCAGGGTCGACGAGTTGATCGCCCGGACCCCGCCGGCCGGAGGCACCGACCCCGCCTTCGAGCAGCGCTATCTCGCCTACGTCACCACCAGGTACCGGCACCTGACCATCTACGGCATCGACCTCGTCGACTCCCCGGACCGCTGGCCCCTCGACGCCGCCTACCTCAGCCTGCAGGCGCTGCGCCCCGACGAGGAGAGCACCGCGGGAATCGCCACCGCCGCCACCGCGCTCCCCGCCGACCAGGCCCTCGCCGGCCACGACCGGGTCCTGCTGCGCGGGGTCGCCGGCTCCGGCAAGACCACGCTGGTGCAGTGGCTCGCCGTGACGGCGGCCCGCGGGCGGCGCGGCGACCGGATCCCATTCGTCCTGCCCCTGCGCACGCTGGTACGCCGTCCCGGCGGCCTCCCGGCACCCGACGGCTTCCTCGACGCCGTACGCGTCCCGTTCCACGCCACCCAGCCGCCCGGCTGGGCCGACCGCGTCCTCACCCCCGGCCGTGGGCTCCTCCTCGTCGACGGCATCGACGAGATACCCGAGCGCGAACGGGAACGCACCCGGCGCTGGCTGCGCGACCTGCTCGACGTCTACCCCGGCAACCAGTGGCTGGTGACCTCCCGCCCCTCCGCCGTGCGCGCGGACTGGCTCGCCCCGGACGGGTTCGCCGAACTCGCTCTCGCCCCCATGAACCGCGACGACGTCACCGCGTTCATCCGCCGCTGGCACACCGCCGCCCGCGTCGACGCACCGGACACCGAGCGCCTCGACGACTACGAACGCTCGCTCCTGGACGCCGTGGCCACCAAGCCGGACCTCGGCCGCCTCGCCACCAACCCCCTGATGTGCGGGCTGATCTGCGCCCTGCACCGGGACCGGCGGGGGTATCTGCCGCAGGAGAGGCAGGGGTTGTACGAGGCGGCCCTGTCCATGCTCCTCTCGCGCCGGGACCGGGAGCGCGACATGTACGAGCCGCAGGACGGGATCCACCTGACGGAACCCCCGCAGATCCAGCTGCTGCAGCGGCTCGCCTACTGGCTGATCCGCAACTACCTGTCGGAGATGGACCGCGAGCGCGCCGAACGGATCATCGCCGATGCCCTGCCGTCCGTTCCGGCGGCCGCCGCGCAGGGCGACGCGCCCACGATCCTGCGCCATCTCCTCGTCCGCAGCGGGGTGCTGCGCGAGCCCGCCGCGGGCACCGTCGAGTTCGTGCACCGCACCTTCCAGGACTATCTGGGCGCCAAGGCCGCGGTCGAGAGCGGCGACTTCGGACTGCTGACGTCGAACGCCGCCGACGAGCAGTGGTCGGACGTCGTCCGCATGGCCATCGCACACGCCCGCCCCCAAGAACGCGCCGAGATCCTCAGGGCCCTGGAGTCCCGGGCCGCCAGGTCCTCACCCGCCGAGAGCGCCCGCATCCGGCTGCTCGCCTTCGCCGGTCTGGAGCACGCGACCGAACTCGACCCCGGGGTCCGGGCGGGCGTCGAGCGGGCGGCGGCCGGGCTGATTCCGCCGCGGACCACGGACGAGGCCCGGGCCCTCGCCGAGGTCGGCCCCCTCGTCCTGGAGCTGCTGCCCGGCCCGGAGGGACTCACGGACGCCGAAGCCCGGGCGGTCGTCGCCACCGCCTCCCTGATCGGCACGGACGCCGCCGTGCCCCTACTGGCCCGCTTCCGCTCCCATCACGCCCTGCCGGTACGGGCACAGCTGACGTGGACCTGGCACCGGTTCGACACCGAGCGGTACGCCGAGGAGGTGATCGCGCATCTGCCTCCCGAGGACCTCTACTTCACGGCGCACTCGGCGGCGGAGCTCCGTGCCCTGCGGGCGCTGGGCGGGCGGCCGTGGCTTCAGCTCGTCGGCGACATCGCCGCCGCCGACATCCATGCGGGGCTCCTGCCCGACCAACTCGGCAAACTCGTCGTACGTGACAACCGCGCCCTGGAGGACCTGCGCGTCCTGTCGGACCAGGGCAGGCTCACCTATCTGGACATCAGCGGCTTCAGATCGCGGCTGACCGACCTGACGCCGCTCGCCGCGCTGCCCCTCACCTGGCTGTCGCTTGACGGCATGCCCGGCCTGGAACGCCCCGGCGCCCTGGCCCCGCTCGGCGCGTCGGCCACCCTGGACTCCCTCGACATCGGGATCCGCCTGCACGGCGAGTCCCTGGACGAGGCACTGCCCGGCGGGCTGCCCCTGACATACCTGCGGTTCACCAAGAACGCCCTCCAGGTCACCGGACTGCGCGGCCTGCGGCACCTGCACACCGTGCGGACGCTGAGTCTCGCCTCGCTTCCCCGCAAGCTCACCGGGCGGGACTTCGAGGAGATCACCGCCATGCCCGCGCTGGAGCACCTGCGGCTCGACTGGCGGGCCACAGGGTGGGAGGACGGCCCCGTTCTGCCCCATGTCACCCGGTTGCGCCTGAACAAGTTCACCGGGAACGAGGACCTGGCCAGGCTGTCCACGCTCTTTCCCGGACTGCGTACGGTCTCCCTCCACATGGCACCGGACGCGCCCGACGTGCCGGAGGACGTACTCGCCCTTCTTCCGGTCCCGCCCGTCATCGAGCGGACCAGCAGCGTCGTCCTGTGACCACGGCGAAGGGGCTGCCCCGGGACCGAGGTCCCGGGGCAGCCCCTTCCGTTCAGGCCCAGCGCCGAGCGCTTACGCCTCCTTGCTCAGGTTCGGACCGGCGCCGCCGGCCGCCTGCTCGATCGGCGGGACGTCGGGCAGCGCCGACTTCTCCTCGCCGCGGAAGGTGAAGGTCTTGGCGTCGCCTTCGCCCTCCGTGTCGACGACCACGATGTGGCCGGGACGCAGCTCCCCGAAGAGAATCTTCTCGGACAGCGTGTCCTCGATCTCGCGCTGGATCGTGCGGCGCAGCGGCCGGGCGCCCAGCACCGGGTCGTAGCCCTTCTTGGCCAGCAGCTCCTTCGCGGACTGGGCGAGCTCGATGCCCATGTCCCGGTCCTTCAGGCGCTCGTCCACCTTGCTGATCATCAGGTCGACGATCCGCAGGATGTCCTCCTGCGTGAGCTGCGGGAAGACCACCACGTCGTCGACGCGGTTGAGGAACTCGGGCCGGAAGTGCTGCTTCAGCTCGTCCGAGACCTTGTTCTTCATGCGCTCGTAGTTGGTCTTCGTGTCGCCCGCGGCGGCGAAGCCCAGGTTGAAGCCCTTGGAGATGTCCCGGGTGCCGAGGTTGGTCGTCATGATGATGACCGTGTTCTTGAAGTCCACGACCCGGCCCTGGGAGTCGGTCAGGCGACCGTCCTCCAGGATCTGCAGCAGCGAGTTGAAGATGTCCGGGTGGGCCTTCTCGACCTCGTCGAACAGGACCACCGAGAACGGCTTGCGGCGCACCTTCTCCGTCAGCTGGCCGCCCTCCTCGTAGCCCACGTACCCGGGCGGGGAACCGAAGAGGCGCGAGACCGTGTGCTTCTCGCTGAACTCCGACATGTCGAGGGAGATCAGCGCGTCCTCGTCGCCGAACAGGAACTCCGCCAGCGCCTTGGACAACTCGGTCTTACCGACACCGGACGGGCCCGCGAAGATGAACGAGCCACCCGGACGCTTCGGGTCCTTCAGGCCCGCGCGCGTACGGCGGATCGCCTTCGACAGCGCCTTGACGGCGTCGTTCTGGCCGATGACCCGCTTGTGCAGTTCCTCTTCCATACGGAGCAGGCGGCTGGACTCCTCCTCGGTCAGCTTGAAGACCGGGATGCCGGTGGCCGTGGCCAGGACCTCGGCGATCAGATCGCCGTCGACCTCGGCGACGACGTCCATGTCGCCGGCCTTCCACTCCTTCTCCCGCTTGGCCTTCGCGGCCAGCAGCTGCTTCTCCTTGTCACGGAGGGAAGCCGCCTTCTCGAAGTCCTGGGAGTCGATCGCGGACTCCTTGTCCCGGCGGACACCCGCGATCTTCTCGTCGAACTCGCGGAGGTCCGGCGGCGCGGTCATCCGGCGGATGCGCATCCGGGAACCGGCCTCGTCGATCAGGTCGATCGCCTTGTCCGGCAGGAAGCGGTCGGAGATGTAGCGGTCGGCCAGGGTGGCGGCCTGGACCAGGGCCTCGTCCGTGATGGAGACGCGGTGGTGCGCCTCGTAGCGGTCGCGCAGGCCCTTGAGGATCTCGATGGTGTGCGGCAGGGACGGCTCCGCGACCTGGATCGGCTGGAAGCGGCGCTCCAGGGCCGCGTCCTTCTCCAGGTGCTTGCGGTACTCGTCGAGCGTGGTGGCGCCGATGGTCTGCAGCTCACCGCGGGCCAGCATCGGCTTCAGGATGGAGGCCGCGTCGATGGCGCCCTCGGCGGCACCCGCACCGACCAGCGTGTGCAGCTCGTCGATGAACAGGATGATGTCGCCGCGGGTGCGGATCTCCTTGAGCACCTTCTTCAGGCGCTCCTCGAAGTCACCGCGGTACCGGGAGCCGGCGACCAGCGCGCCCAGGTCGAGGGTGTAGAGGTGCTTGTCCTTGAGGGTCTCGGGCACCTCGCCCTTGACGATCGCCTGTGCCAGGCCCTCGACGACCGCCGTCTTGCCGACGCCGGGCTCGCCGATGAGGACCGGGTTGTTCTTGGTGCGGCGGGACAGCACCTGCATGACCCGCTCGATCTCCTTCTCGCGCCCGATCACCGGGTCGAGCTTGGACTCACGGGCGGCCTGGGTCAGGTTCCGGCCGAACTGGTCCAGGACGAGAGAGGTCGAGGGCGTGCCCTCGGCCGGGCCGCCCGCGGTGGCGGTCTCCTTGCCCTGGTAGCCCGACAGCAGCTGGATGACCTGCTGGCGGACGCGGTTGAGGTCTGCGCCCAGCTTGACGAGGACCTGGGCGGCGACGCCCTCGCCCTCGCGGATCAGGCCGAGCAGGATGTGCTCCGTGCCGATGTAGTTGTGGCCCAGCTGAAGAGCCTCGCGGAGCGACAGCTCCAGGACCTTCTTGGCACGGGGGGTGAAGGGGATGTGGCCCGAGGGCGCCTGCTGGCCCTGGCCGATGATCTCCTCCACCTGCTGGCGGACCGCCTCGAGCGAAATCCCGAGGCTCTCCAGGGCCTTAGCGGCGACACCCTCACCCTCGTGGATCAGGCCCAGGAGGATGTGCTCGGTGCCGATGTAGTTGTGGTTGAGCATCCGGGCTTCTTCCTGAGCCAGGACGACAACCCGCCGCGCGCGGTCGGTGAACCTCTCGAACATCGTTAATCGCTCCTCAGAGCGGTCAGGCAGTAAGGGGACGCTCCCCTCCCTGTCCTTCCGCAGCTTAGTCCCGCAAGCGGGGACCGCTCATTCCAACTGCCGACACCGTCCTTGGCCTCCTGACCCCGAACGCCGACATCTGCTCCAACCCGATGGTGCGAGACGATGTTCCCGCAGGCCAGGCAGATACCCCACTCGCCAGTACGCCTGTGGCGAACGTGAGACAGCCCTTCCCGCGCGACGCCCCCTCCCACTAGGGATGTCTTACCCGTACGCACGGACACTCCATGCCGCGCACACCGGTTCCCTCCGCTACGGGCGAACATCCTTGCGCCGCCGTACACCCCCACACGCCCCCCTTTCCGGCACTCAACGCGGCCATTCCACCACATAGCGTAACTCTCGCTCCGTCCCGGCTGTTGCTCCTGGCATGGTCTCCACAGTGCCCCCTCCCCGACAGCCGTTCGACCCGGGGGACGCGGGCGACGCGGGCGACCCGGGCGACGGGGTGCGCCGGTGGTACGAGAACGAGCTGGGCTGGGCGACGGTGCCCGGAGAGCCGGTGCGGCTGGCGACGGGCCTGCGCTTCGACGTGCTGGAGGCCCCCGCGGAGGCCGGTTCGGCCGCCTTGCGGCATCTGGCGCCCGGCTCCCCGGTGGCCCTGTGCGGCGGGCGCATGCGGCTGCTGGTGGCCGCGGGCAGCGCGGAGGAGCTGCCGGGGCTGCTCGACTGGCTTGAGTGGGGCGGCGTGCCCCTGGATCTCACGGCGATCGGGGCGGGCCGGTGCGTCGAGGCACCGCCGCCTCCGGGATGGGCCGCGGGCGGCGGGGTGCCTGCCGGCCGGCGGGCCGGCACCCCGGGATCCAGGCCACTCCCCCTGGGCCGGAGTGTCTCACAGGGGGCCGCCGTCTGGCTGCGGCCCCCCGAGCCGGGGTGCGAGGTCGAACTCCTGCTGCCGGCACTGTCGGCCTTGGGGGGCGGTGGGGGCGCCCCCGATCTGGTACGGCTGGTCGACACGATGGCAACGCAGTGCCACCGGGTCCGGCTGCGGCGCGCGTGCGCTCAGCCGTTCGCCTTCTCGTAGGCCTCGCGGATGGACGCCGGAACACGGCCACGGTCGTTGACCTCGAGACCGTTCTCCTTCGCCCAGGCGCGGATCTGCGCGGTGTCCTGGCTGCCCCCGGAAGCGGCGGCGCGGGCCTTGCCACGCCCGCCGGCCGCACGGCCTCCGGTACGACGACCGCCCTTCACATAGGGGTCGAGAAGGCCGCGGAGCTTGTCCGCGTTCGCGGTCGTGAGATCGATCTCATACGTCTTGCCGTCCAGCGCGAACGTCACGGTCTCGTCCGCCTCGCCGCCGTCGAGGTCGTCGACAAGAAGGACCTGAACCTTCTGTGCCACCGGATTTCCTTTCATCCATAACTTCAGGGCCGAGGGTCCGCGGCCTGTGCCGCTTGTTTCGCGTCCCCTGTTATATGCAGTACTGCAGTACGTCGGAAAGCAAACCGCTTTTGCTGGAAAAACACAAACCCCCCGGAGAGACCGACCGGCGTCCGGGAGACCAGAAACATGCGCGTTTCGGACATAGGGAACGTGGGCAACGGTCTCCGGTGTGAAGCACGGCCGAATAGTCCCGCACGATCCCTTGGCGATCACAGATGCAGAAGCATCCGACTGTTGCCCAAGGTGTTCGGTTTCACTCGTTCGAGACCGAGGAACTCCGCCACGCCCTCGTCATAGGAACGCATCAGCTCGGCGTAGACATCGGTGTCCACCGGCGTCTCGCCGATCTCGACGAAGCCGTGCTTCCCGAAGAAGTCCACTTCGAAGGTCAGGCAGAAAACGCGGCGAACGCCGAGCCAGCGGGCGGTCTGCAGCAACTTCTCCAGCAACTGGTGCCCGACGCCGAGCCCCTTGGCCTCGGGCACCACCGCGAGAGTGCGGACTTCCGCCAGGTCTTCCCACATGACGTGCAGGGCGCCGCAGCCCATGACCTCGCCGTTGTCGTCACGTTCCGCCACCCAGAACTCCTGGATGTCCTCGTAAAGCGTGACGGTCGCTTTGTCGAGCAGGATGCCGCGCCGGACGTAGGCGTCGAGGAGGCGGCGCACCGCCGGGACATCGCTCGTCCTGGCCCGTCGGACAGTGATGGCTTTTGCGGTGACTTCGGGGCTCTCTGCTGGCATGAGCGGACGCTATCGCCCGGGGCCGCCCCCGGCCGAGGCGGGGCTCTTCTCGTCACACATCTCCGCGGGCTTCTCCCCCTGGGGTCGGCCCGGGCTTCTCGGCGCCGTTCCCGCCGTGGTTCTCTGCGGGGTTCCCGCTCTCTGCGGGGTTCCCGCCGCCCTTCCCGCCCGGACGACCGGGGCCTGCGGAGGATTCGGGGGATTCGACGTCGGGCGCGGTCGCGGTTTCGGTCCGCCCGCGCTCCTGGAGGCTCTCGGGGCCTTGCACGACGCGCATGGCGTCCCGCAGCGCCTGTCGCTGTTCGTCGCTCATCATGCCGAAGAAGGCGACGAGCGCGGCGGCCGGGTTGTCGCTCTGCGACCAGGCTTCGTTCATCAGCGCGGCCGCATAGGCGGCGCGGGTGGAGACGGCCTCATATCGATAGGCCCGGCCTTCCGCCTCCCGGCGGACCCAGCCCTTCTGGTGGAGATTGTCCAGGACGGTCATCACCGTCGTGTACGCGATGGACCGCTCCTGCTGGAGATCTTCGAGGACTTCTCGGACAGTCACCGGGCGGTTCCACTTCCACACTCGCGTCATGACCGCGTCTTCGAGTTCTCCCAATGGGCGAGGCACACCAAGCAGAATAGTAGGAGATGTCCCCAATGACTCAACAGACGTGCACTTAAGCCGCGAATAACCGCAAAAAGGGCGTACGACTCAAAAGACACATGGGTCGCAGGCCGAGGCGGGACACCCGGCCCCGCGGAGGGCGGGGCACCCGCGGACCCCGTCGAGGGCGGCCCGGCTCAGCCCTCGGCGTCCTTGACGGCCTGGGGGGCACCCGGGCGGGCGAGGGCCGCGTCGACGACCGCGTCCTCCTTGGCCTTGTTGGCACCGCCCTGGGTCTTCACGATCACCCTGATCAGCCCGATGAAGAACACGGCCATGACGACCGGGGGCAGAAGTGCGGAGACGTAGTCCATGCGTCCAGAGTAGCCAGGGCCCGCCCGATGGATCCCGGTCGGGTGGGCCTTACCGGACAGGGGACGGTACGGGGGGGTGCGGCCGGTGCCGCGGACGGGTCCGGCACGGCGGCCGGCGGCGGCGCCGTCAGCCCGCGGCCAGCCGCTGCCGGGAGTGCGGGGCCGGAGGGCCGGGTTTGCGCTTGGGCGGGAAGACCTCGCCCGGGGTCGGGATGGGGCGCGAGGGCCGCGGGTTCTGCGGCTCGCGGCGGGGGGCGGGCTTCTGGGGCTTCTCCTCCGGCTTGCCGGCCGGCTTGCGGGCCGGCTTCTCGGTGGGGTTCTCCGCGCTCGCGCGGCCGCCCGGCAGCGCCGTGAGCCGGGCCCGCGAGGCGGGGATCACGGCCGGCCGGGGGGTGAGGCGAGGGCGTGCGTCGCGTGCGACGAGGTCGCGGCACCGGTCGAGCAGGGCGGCGGCGGCCGGGGTGTCGCGCAGGGTGCGCAGGGCGCTGAGGTCGTCCGGGGCGGGGCGGTGGCCGGCGCGCAGAGCGTCCTCCAGGAGGGCCAGGTAGCCGGTGGCGGCGCCGGGAAGGGCTGCCCGGTAGCGTGCGAGGTCGGACAGCAGGAAGGCCCTCAGGCGGGCGCCCTCGCGCATCGCCTCGTCGACGGACTCGGCTAGGCGGAGGCAGTCCTGGACGTCCTCGGCGGAGGCGGTACGGGGCTGGAGGGCGAGGGCGAGGGCGCGGCGGAGCACGTGCAGCTCCTCCGCACCGAACGCCAGGCCGCCGCGGGATCCGTGTGGCGTGGGCATGCGGTGACGCTACCGCTAATCGGACAAAACCGACATACCCGGGTGTCGTGTCGCTTCCCGGTTCCCTCACCTGGAGGCGACGTGCGCCTTTTCGCCATTGGAGTGTCGGCCCGAGAGTGTCGGCCCGGCGGCCGCGGCAGCGGGCGGATGCCCGTCACATGCGCGACGCGTTCCGCTCGTAGACCAGGCGCAGACCGATCAGGGTCAGCCACGGCTCGTGTTCGTCGATCACGGAGGACTCGCCCAGGACCATCGGGGCCAGACCGCCCGTCGCGATGACCGTCACGTCGTCCGGGTCGTCCGCCAGCTCGCGGGCCATGCGCCCGACCACCCCGTCGACCTGGCCCGCGAAGCCGTACACGATGCCCGCCTGCATCGCCTCGACCGTGTTCTTGCCGATCACGGCCCGCGGTCGGGCCAGCTCGATCTTGCGGAGCTGGGCGCCGCGCACCCCGAGGGCCTCGACCGAGATCTCGATGCCGGGGGCGATCACACCGCCCGCGTACTCGCCGCGCGCCGAGACGGCGTCGAAGGTCGTCGCCGTGCCGAAGTCCACGACGATCGCGGGGCCCCCGTAGAGCTCGACCGCCGCCACCGCGTTGATGATGCGGTCGGCGCCGACCTCCTTCGGATTGTCCATCAGGATCGGGACGCCGGTCTTGATGCCGGGCTCCACCAGGACCGCGGGGACATCGCCGTAATAGCGGCGGGTGACCTCGCGCAGCTCGTGCAGGACGGAGGGGACCGTCGAGCAGATCGCGATGCCGTCGATGCCGTCGCCCAGTTCCTCGCCGAGCAGCGGATGCATGCCCATCAGTCCCTGGAGGAGCACCGCCATCTCGTCCGCGGTGCGGCGCGCGTCCGTGGAGATGCGCCAGTGCTCGACGATCTCGTCGCCGTCGAACAGGCCGAGGACGGTGTGCGTGTTGCCTACGTCGATGGTCAGCAGCATGGCCCTACCTACTCCGCCGCTCGCAGGTCCAGGCCGATGTCCAGGATCGGCGAGGAGTGCGTCAGCGCCCCGACCGCCAGGAAGTCGACACCCGTGTCCGCGTACGCCTTCGCGTTCTGAAGGGTCAGCCGGCCCGATGCCTCCAGGAGGGCGCGGCCGCCGACGACGGCCACCGCCTCCTCGCACTCGCCCGGCGTGAAGTTGTCCAGCAGGATCAGGTCCGCGCCCGCGTCCACGACCTCGCGCAGCTGGTGCAGGGTGTCGACCTCGACCTCGACCGGCACGTCCGGGAACATCTCGCGGACCGCCGTGAACGCCTGCGCCACACCGCCGGCCGACACCACGTGGTTGTCCTTCACCAGCGCCGCGTCCGACAGGGACATGCGGTGGTTGACGCCGCCGCCGCAGCGGACCGCGAACTTCTCCAGGGACCGCAGGCCCGGCGTCGTCTTGCGGGTGTCCCGTACCCGCGCCCTGGTGCCCTCCAGGGCGTTCGCCCACGCGCGCGTGGCGGTCGCGATGCCGGACAGCCGGCACAGGAGGTTCAGCGCGCTGCGCTCCGCGGTGAGCAGGTCGCGGGTGCGGGTCGTCACGGTCAGGAGCTTCTGGCCCGCCTCGACCCGGTCGCCGTCGTCCACATGGCGCTCGACCTCGAACTCGTCCGTGCAGACCACCGAGACGACCGCCTCGGCGACCCTGAGGCCCGCCACCACGCCCGCCTCGCGCGCGACGAAGTCGCCGGTCGCGACGGCGTCCTCGGGGATCGTCGCGACCGTGGTCACATCGACGCCGTGGGCCAGGTCCTCCTGGACGGCGACGTTGGCGATGTCCTCGACCTCCACGGGGTCGAGCCCGGCATCGGCCAGGAGCCCGGCGAGCGCGGGGTCGAGCCCGCACTCCATGTACTCGCCGTACTCGTCAAAGGCGCCCTCGGCCCCGCAGGCACAGCCGTCGCCGCAGCCGCCGGAGGCGAGGGGAAGGTCGGGGTTGGTCACGTCTGTCACTGCTCCTGAGGACGCTGGGGCACGGGAGGCCGGGCCGCCGCGGCGGAACCGGGGTCGCGGGGGAGGGTCGGGGGGAAGTCTGCGGTGTCGGTGGTGCGTACGGCCAGCGTCCGGTCCGGATGCAGCCGTACGACGATGTGGCGGCGCCAGGCGGTGTCGTCGCGTCCCCCGTGGTCCTCGCGCCAGTGGCAGCCGCGGGTCTCCTCGCGCAGCAGCGCGGCGGCCACCAGCACCCGGGCCACACACAGGAGGTTGGTGGTCTCCCAGGTGTCGACGCCGGGCTCGGAGGTCTTGCCGTTCTCGTCGAGCGCGTCACGGGCGTCGCTGTGCAGCCGCTGGAGGTGGTCCGCGGCTTCCTGCAGCGAGGCCGCCGACCGGAGGACTCCGGCGCCCTCCGTCATGATCCGCTGGATGGTGAACCGGTCCTCGGGGGCGAGCAGCGGGTGCGCGGGCTTCTCGGGGTCCGGGACGGGCCGCGGCGGGCGCGCGGGCAGGCTGCGGTCCGCCCGGCCGTGCGCGATGTCGGCGGCGATGCGCTCGGCGTAGACCAGGCCCTCAAGGAGGGAGTTGGAGGCGAGCCGGTTGGCGCCGTGGACGCCCGTGCAGGCGACCTCGCCACACGCGTACAGGCCCGGCACGGTGGTCCGGCCGTGGGAGTCGGTGCGCACGCCCCCGGAGGCGTAGTGGGCGGCCGGAGCGACCGGGATCGGCTCGGTGACCGGGTCGATCCCGTTGGCGCGGCAGGCGGCGAGGATCGTCGGGAAGCGGTGCTCCCACATGTCGGCGCCGAAGTGGCGGGCGTCGAGGAACATGTGCTCGGCGCCCTGCTCCTGCATACGGCGCATGATGCCCTTGGCGACGATGTCGCGGGGTGCCAGCTCGGCCAGTTCGTGCTGCCCGGTCATGAACCGCACGCCGTCCCCGTCCACCAGGTGGGCGCCCTCACCGCGCACCGCCTCGGACACCAGCGGCTGCTGGCCCTCGGCGTCCGGGCCGAGGAACAGCACCGTGGGGTGGAACTGCACGAACTCCAGGTCGCTGACCTCGGCGCCGGCGCGCAGGGCCAGGGCCACGCCGTCGCCGGTGGACACCGACGGGTTGGTGGTCGCGGAGAAGACCTGGCCCATGCCGCCGGTGGCGAGGACCACGGCGGGTGCGTGCACGGCGCCCACACCGTCGTGCTGGCCTTCGCCCATGACGTGCAGGGTCACGCCCGCGGTGCGGCCGTCGGCGTCCGTGAGCAGGTCCAGGACCAGCGCGTTCTCGATCGTGCGCATCCCACGCGCGCGTACGGCCGCCACGAGCGCCCGTGAGATCTCGGCGCCGGTCGCGTCGCCGCCGGCGTGCGCGATGCGGCGGCGGTGGTGGCCGCCCTCACGGGTGAGCTGGATGCCCCCCTCGTCGTCGGTGTCGAACTGCGCGCCGGTGGAGATGAGCCGGCGCACGGCGTCGGGGCCCTCGGTCACCAGGATCCGCACGGCCTCCTCGTCGCACAGGCCGGCCCCCGCCACCAGGGTGTCGTCCAGGTGCTGTTCGGGGCTGTCGCCCTCGCCCAGGGCCGCCGCGATGCCGCCCTGCGCCCAGCGGGTCGAGCCGTCGTCCAGGCGGGCCTTGGTGACCACGACCGTCTGCAGGCCCGCGGCCCCGCAGCGCAGGGCCGCGGTGAGACCGGCCACCCCGGAGCCGACGACCACGACGTCCGCGGAGATGGACCACCCTGGGGCGGGCGCGTGCAGTCGTATGCCTGTGCTGGTCACGAGGCGGCTCCGTAGGGGTCGACGGGTTCGGGGGCTCCGAAGGAGAGGGGGATGTTGTCGATCAGCCGGGTGGTGCCCACCCTGGCGGCGACGGCGAGGACCGCCTCGCCGGTGAAGTCGTCGTGGATCTCGGTGAAGTCCGCCGGGTCGACCAGGGCCAGGTAGTCCAGGGCCAGCGGAGGGTCCAGGTGGGCGGCCTCGTCGAGGACGAGGCGGGCGGCGGCGCGGACGGCGGCGGGACCCCCGGGGGCGGCCTTCGCGACCGCGTGCGCATCGGCGGCGGCGCGCGACTCCCCTATGGCGCTGAGGGCCTCGGCGCGCGCGTGCGTGGCGGGCACCTCGCGGGCACGCGCGCGCAGGGCCTCCTGGGCGGCGTGCCGGTCGCGGCCCGCGAACAGGGCCCGGGAGAGGGCGAGCGCGGTGTGCCGTTCGTCGGGCGACAGATAGCGGTTGCGGCTGGAGAGGGCCAGACCGTCGTCCTCGCGCACGGTGGGCACGCCGACGATCTCCACTCCGAAGTTCAGATCGCGGACCATCCGGCGGATCAGGGCCAGTTGCTGGGCGTCCTTCTGCCCGAACAGCGCCACGTCGGGGCGGGTGAGGTGCAGCAGCTTGCCGACCACGGTGAGCATTCCGTCGAAGTGACCGGGGCGGAAGGCCCCTTCGATGCGCTCGCCCATGGGGCCCGCGGAGATCCGCACCTGGGGCTCGCCGCCGGGGTAGACCTCGTCGGCGGACGGGGCGAACACGGCGTCCGCGCCGGCCTGCTCGGCGACCTTCAGATCGGCGTCCAGGGTGCGCGGGTAGCGGTCGAGGTCCTCGCCCCGGCCGAACTGCAGCGGGTTCACGAAGACGGTGACGATCACGAAACCCTGGGCGCCGACGTGTCTGCGGGCCGCTCTGATCAGGGTGGCGTGGCCCTCGTGCAGGGCGCCCATGGTCATGACGACGGCGGTGCGTCCCGGCACCGCGTGGCGGTCCCGCGCGCACCGCAGGTCCTCCACGGTGGGGACCAGTTCGACCGTGCGGCGGCTCATCGCTCCTCCCCGTGCTCCGGCAGGTCCGTGCCGCCTGCGAGTACCCCGAGGAGTTCCTCGGCCAGCTCCGGCTTGAGCAGCCCGTGGGCCAGGGCCCGGTCGGCGGTCGCGCGGGCCATCGCCAGATAGCCGGCCACGGTCTGCGGGGCGTGCCTGCGCAGCTCGGCAACGTGCGCGGCGACCGTGCCCGCGTCCCCGCGTGCGACGGGGCCGGTCAGGGCGGCGTCCCCGGAGCGCAGGGCGTTGTCGAGGGCGGCGCCGAGCAGCGGGCCGAGCATGCGGTCGGGGGCCTCGACCCCCGCCCCGCGCAGCAGCTCCATGGACTCGGCGACCAGGGTGACCAGGTGGTTGGCACCGAGGGCGAGGGCCGCGTGGTACAGCGGGCGCATCTCCTCGGCGATCCACTCGGGTTCGCCGCCCATCTCGATCACGAGGGCCTCGGCGGCCAGCCGCAGCTCCTCGGGCGCGGTGACGCCGAAGGAGCACCCGGCCAGGCGCTGCACGTCCACCGGGGTGCCGGTGAAGGTCATCGCGGGGTGCAGTGCCAGCGGCAGGGCTCCCGCGCGCAGGGCGGGGTCCAGCACCCTCGTGCCATACCGCCCGGAGGTGTGCACGAGGAGCTGTCCCGGGCGCACGGCGCCGGTCTCGGCGAGCCCCTTCACAAGGCCCGGCAGCGCGTCGTCCGGAACGGTCAGCAGGACCAGCTCGGCGCGCTCCAGGACCTCGGAGGGCGTGACGACCGGCACGTCAGGAAGCATCCGCGCGGCCCGCCGCCGGGAGGCGTCGGAGACTCCGGAGACGGCGACGGGGCGGTGCCCGGCCAGTTGCAGGGACGCGGCCAGGGCGGGCCCGACCCGGCCGGCTCCGACGACGCCCACCGTGAGCCGCGCGGGGCGGTCCTTGGCGTCTGGCTGTTGGACTGTACTCACTCGACCGTGGCCTTCCCGTTCCAGTCCGCTCTGGGTACCGGACGATTTCTCGTCATGTTAACGCGATCGGTTCGCGGGCCGACCCGTCGTCCACAGGCTGTGGGTTTCCGCACGTCGCACAGGGGGCGAAAAACGGGTGCCCGGCGGAACGGACCCACGGGATGATCCGGGCACGAGCGCGAGGTGCGGAGGGGGACTGGTGGGGACGGCGAAGGGGAACACGGTGGGGACGGCGGAACGGGACGAGAAGCGGCAGGTGGCGGAGGGCCAGGCGGAGCGCCAGGCGACGGAACGGCAGGCGACGGCGGCGGCCGGGTCCGCGGACGAGGAGCAGCCGGCCGGATCCGCGGACGAGGAGCAGCGCCGGCGACGGGCTCGCCGCATCGCCGCCTACCGCCGCGCGGAGCACGTCCTGGCGCGCCCGGGCTTCCTGGGCACGCTACGGGAGCGGCTGGCCCTGCTTCAGGGCGAGGGCGCGCAGGACCTGTACGACCTGGACGAGACCGCGGACATGTACGGGACGGGGATCGTCGAGGCCCTGGAACAACGGGTGGCCGGGCTGCTCGGCAAGGAGGCCGCCGCCTTCTTTCCCACCGGCACGATGGCCCAGCAGATCGCCCTGCGCTGCTGGGCCGCCCGCACGGGCGACCCGACCGTGGCCCTGCACGCGCTGGCCCACCCCGAGGTACACGAGCGCAACGCGTTGCGCGAGGTCGGCGGGCTGCGCCCGGTGCGGCTGACGGGCGAACCCCGGCTGCCGACCGCCGGCGAGGTACGCGGCTTCGAGGAGCCCTTCGGCACGCTGATGCTCGAACTGCCCCTCAGGGACGCCGGTTTCGTCCTGCCCTCCTTCGAGGAGCTGACCGAGGTCGTCGAGGCCGCGCGGGAACGCGACGCGGTGGTGCACTTCGACGGTGCTCGCCTGTGGGAGACGACGGTCCATTTCGGCCGCCCCCTGGAGGAGATCGCGGACCTCGCGGACAGCGTCTATGTGTCGTTCTACAAGTCCCTCGACGGCTACGGCGGTGCGGCCCTCGCGGGTCCCGGCACACTGGTCGAGCAGGCCAGGACCTGGCGGCACCGCTACGGCGGCATGGTCCTGCAGCAGTTCCCCACGGTGCTGTCGGCCCTCGCCGGCCTTCAGCGGGAGCTGCCCCGGCTGCCGGAGTACGTGCGCCACGCGCGCGTGGTCGCCGCGGCGCTGCGCGAGGGCTTCGCGGCGGCCGGGGTGCCGTGGGCGCGCGTCCACCCCGGGCAGCCGCACACCCATGAGTTCCAGGTCTGGCTGCCGTACGACGCCGACGTCCTCGCGGAGGCGGCGATCCTGCAGGCCGAGGAGACCGGGACCTTCCTGTTCGCCAACCCGTGGGACCACCGCGGCCCCGGTCTGGCCCTCACCGAGGTCTACGTAAGGGCCGACGGGCTGGTGTGGACGGCGGACGACGTGAAGGCGGCGGTGGCCCGGTTCGTGGAGCGGCTCCCGGGCGTCGGCGCCTGATACGCGCGCGGGCTGCCCCCGTTGTCGGTGGCACGGTGCACCATGACGTCATGAGCGTGGACATCGACGTCAGCGGGCTGCGGCCGGAGAGGGTCTCCGTCGCGCCCTCGCCCCTGGCCGAGCTCAGCATGGCGCTGCACGCGCTGGCCGAGCCCGGCCACCATCCGGGCCTGCAGGGCTGGGTGACGGGTGTGACCGCGCGGCTCGACCCGCATCTGGCCGACCGGATGTGCGAGGCGGACTTCCTGTGGCGGTCGACGTTCTCCGACCTCTTCCTGCCGTGTGCGGGCATCCCGGGCGGCACGGCACTGCCCGGAGCGACACTCGGCGAGGACCTCGACCTGCTGGACAAGCTCAGCGACGAGCAGTTCGTGGACGCGGCCATGGAGTTCGCCTGCAGCCTCTGCTACGGCAGGCCCGGGCCGACCGCGCTCTCGGACCCCGCGGTGCGCCACCGCACCCTGGAGCTGGCCGCGGCGCGCGGCCCGCGGCAACTGCGCTTCAGCGAGCGGCTGATGGCCGACCCGCCGCGGACGCGGGCCTGGCTGCGGCGGTTCCTGGAGGACTGCGAGGAGGCGTTCTTCGCGGACACCTGGTCACAGCTGCGCCACCAGCTCGCGGCCGACGCCCGGCACAAGACGGATCTCCTGCGGCGCAGGGGTCTGGGCGAGGCGCTGGCGTCGGTGTCGTCCGCGGTGAGGCTGGACGAGGCGGCAGGCCGGATCACCGTCGACAAGCTCGCCCAGGGGCGTACGGCCACGGGAGACGGCGGCCTGCTGCTGGTCCCGACCAGCCTGGGCCGGCCGCACCTGATGGTGCTGCACCGGTTCGGCTGGCAGCCGGTGCTGCACTACCCGGCAGGCTCCGGGGAGCCGACGGCGCCGCCCTCGGTGGAGCAGCTGACCCTGCGCCTGGCCGCGCTGTCCCACCCGGTGCGGATGCGCATGTGCCGCAGTCTGGCCCGCAGCGCGTTCACCACCAGCGAGCTGGCCCAGGTGCACGGCATGACGGCGCCGGAGGTGTCCCGGCACCTGAGCACCCTGAAGAAGGCGGGCCTGCTCACCACCCGCCGCCGCGGCCGGTACGTCCTGCACCAGCTGGACGTGACCGCGGTGGCCCGCCTGGGCAGCGACTTCCTGGAAGGCATCCTCCGGTAGCCGGCACCGGCTCTCAGCGGCTGTCAGTCGAAGCGGATGTGCTTCAGCCCGACCCGGGCCTGCCGCAGCCGGGTGCGCAGGACGCCCTCGGTGTTGGGCCTGAGCGTCAGCCCGGCGAGCACGGCGATCCGGTCCGCCGTCTTGGGCACCGTCGTGTGGTCGGTCCACAGGTGCTCGGCGAACTCCGGCTCGCGCAGCCGCTCCAGACAGTGGTCGAGCTGCTGCACGGCCCAGCTCTCCGCGCGCGGCGGGGCGCCCTTCCCGGCGACATACTGGAGGACGTGTCCGAGGCCGCGCTCGCGCAGCCGTCCCAGGACGGTCTCGCGCTCTGCGAGCAGCGCGAAGTGGCGAACGTCGTGGCCCAGTTCGCGCAGCCGGCCGACCGTCTCGGCGAAGTAGTCCGGGTCGGTGACCGTCATGGGGGCGATGACCACACCGTCGTGGTTGGCCAGCGCCAGATCGAGGACCTCGACCACGCCCTTCCGCCAGGACACCAGGTCCTGGAAGTCTCCGCGCAGTTCGGGCGGCAGCATGCGGCGCAGCCCGAAGCCGGCGTGCTCGGGATCGCAGATGACGCTGCCGGGCAGCCGTCGCCGGATCTCGTGTGCGGTCTGTGTCTTGCCGCCCCCGAAGGGGCCGTTGATCCACAGGAGCATGCGCAGACCTTAGTGGGCGCCGGTCACGCGACGGTCACGTGAGAACTCAACCGTGCCCGCCCGCCCGTACCAGACCGGTCTCGTACGCGAGGACGACCACCTGCACCCGGTCCCGGAGCCCCAGCTTCGTCAGGATGCGGCCCACATGGGTCTTCACGGTCGCCTCGGACAGCACCAGCCGGGCCGCGATCTCGCCGTTGGACAGGCCCTGTGCGACCAGCACCATGACCTCGCGCTCGCGGTCGGTGAGCCGTTCCAGCTCCTTGTGCCGGAGCTTGGTGGTGCCGCCCGGCAGCATCGGCGCGAACCGGTCGAGGAGACGGCGGGTGGTGGAGGGCGCGACCACCGCGTCGCCGCTGTGCACGGAGCGGATGGCGGCCAGCAGTTCGCCCGGCGGCACGTCCTTGAGCATGAAGCCGGAGGCGCCCGCCTTCAGTCCGGAGAAGGCGTACTCGTCGAGGTCGAACGTGGTGAGGATCAGCACCTTCGGGGGGTCCGGTTCCGCGCAGATGCGCCGGGTGGCCTCCACACCGTCGAGCTTCGGCATGCGGACGTCCATCAGGACCACGTCGACCTCGGTGGCGCGCAGCACCTGGAGTGCCTCGACGCCGTCGCCCGCCTCCGCGACTACCTCCATGTCCGGCTGGGCGGCGAGCACCATCCGGAACCCGGTGCGCAGCAGCACCTGGTCGTCTACGAGCATGACGCGTATGCGTCCGACCGGGGATTCTTCCGACGCATCAGTCATACGACCAGCCTACGCGAGCACACAGCCCCGCCCGGGCCCGTCGTACGGGCATTCGTTCGCCGGCCGCCGGCGGTGCGAAGACGATCACGTCACAGCGCCTGCGCGCGATCCGCTCCGCAACACCCGCTTACATCGCATTCCAGACCGGAGAAACGCACCTATACCTGTCTTGCCGGTCATTCCAAAGGTCGGTGGGTCTTCCACCGGCATTTGGAAGGCACTTCCATGCCGTGCTGGAATCCGCTCCACACAAGTACACAGGCACGTCGGTGTGTCGACGCGAGAGGTCGGTCGAGTGAGGAACTTACCCCGCATATCGCCGGAGGCCGCCCGGCCCGCCCCCGGGGGTTTCACGCCTCCGGGAGGCACCGGCAAGAGGTCTGCGGACACCGATTCACCCTCGAAGCCCGCAGCGCCACCGCGTCACGACGTACGGAACTGGCATGTGCGAACCAAGCTTGTCGCCATCGTGCTGATCCCCGTCGTCGTCGCGCTGGTGGTGGGCAGCTTCAACGTCAAAGAGTCGATCGACCGCTGGCGGCAGGCGGACGACGCGTACCGGATGGCGAACCTGGAACGCGCCGCGGCCGCCTACGGTCACGCGCTGATGAACGAGCGGGACATCAGCGTGGTTCCGCTCCTGAAAGGCGATACCGGGAACGCCGACGTGGCCAAGGCCCGTGAAACCACGGACCGGGCCGCGGCGGAGTTTCACGCCGCCGTCGCGCACATACCGGAGAACCAAGGGCTCAAGCGTCGGCTGGACAACTTCCTCAAAGTCGAGCCGGACCTCGCCCGGGTGCGCCAGAACGCTTATACGGACGCCCTTCCCGGTGTGCGGACCGAGCTGGCGTACGGCGAGATCCAGCACCCGCTCACCGAGTTCGCCAACGACCTGGGCTTCGGCACCCGCAGCAACACCAGCTTCGGCCGCACCCTGTACGCGCTCTCGCTCGCCGAGTCCGCCGAGTCGCTCTCCCGCTCGATCGGCATGCACATCCTGGTGCAGGGCGAGGTCCCGACCGCTGACCGCGAGACGCAGTCGAGCACGCTCACGTCCTACGCGTTCTTGGAGCAGGTCGCGATCGGGGAGTACACGGCCGGTGGCACCGCGCAGGACGAGGCGCAGCTGCAACGGGCCCTGGCCACGGCGGAGGCCCGTGACAAGGCGCAGCAGGAGAGTGACCGGGCCCAGGCACGGGAGGCCGACCGGGCCTATGTGCCGCCTCCGGACCGGACCACGATGATCCGCGCGGTCGCCTCCGGAACGTCCCCCAAGGCGTTGAAGGCGAGGGGCATCACGCCGGACGGCTACTTCTCCTCGATGACCCTCACGTTCGACGCGTACCGCGGCATCGAGCAGAAGATGGCGGACCAGGCCGCACGCGACGCCAACGCCGTCGCCGACAACGCCAGGACCGACGCGATCACCGACTCGGCGGCCGTACTCGCAGGTGTGCTCGCCGCTCTCGTGGTGGCCGCGCTGATGGCCCGGTCCATGAGCCGCTGCATGGTGCGGCTCCGCAACGCCGCCCTGGAGGTCGCCGGGCAGCGGCTGCCCGCGATGGTCGAGCTGCTGTCGCGCACCGACCCGGGGCGCGTCAACACCGACGTCGAACCCATTCCGATCGCCAGCACCGACGAGATCGGCGAGGTGGCCCGGGCGTTCGACCAGATCCACCGCAAGGCGGTTCGCCTCGCCGCCGAGCAGGCGCTGCTGCGGGGCAACCTCAACGCCATCTTCACCAACCTTTCCATGCGCAACCAGGGCCTCATCCAGCGCCAACTGGGACTCATCACGGACCTGGAGCACCGCGAGTCCGAACCGGACCGGCTGGACATCCTGTTCCAACTGGACCACCTGGCAACCCGTATGCAGCGCAACGGTGAGAACCTGCTGGTCCTGGCAGGTCAGGAGCCGGGCCGGAGGTGGTACCAGCCGGTGCCGCTGATCGACGTAATGCGTGCTGCCGCCTCCGAGGTGGAAAACTACGCACGCATCGAGATCAGCAACGTCCCGGAGACCGACATCCACGGCAAGGCGGTCACCGACCTGGTGCACCTTCTCGCCGAACTGCTGGAGAACGCCATCCAGTTCTCCTCCCCGCACTTCCCGGTCCGGGTCTCGGCCACTCGGCTGGCCGACGGCCGGATCCTGGTCGAGATCCACGACCACGGCATCGGCCTGACCGCCGAGGAATTCGCCGACATCAACGACAAGCTGGCCAATCCTCCGACCGTGGATGCCGAGGTCTCCCGGCGCATGGGCCTGTTCGTCGTCGGCCGCCTCGCCGACCGGCACGGCATCCGGGTCCAGCTCCGCCCGTCGGGTGGACAGGCCGGGACGACCTCGCTGGTCATGCTGCCGCAAGCCATCAGCCACGGCGGCGGCGAAGAGAAGCAAGCCGACTTCTCCGTCTCCCGGTTCGTGCCGGAGCACCGCGGTCCTACGGATCTCGACGCAAGCGGGTACTCCGCCGACGGGACCGGATCCGGGGCCCGCGGATACGAGACACCCGACGGCGAGCGGACGCTCCACCCGATCGGCCGCTCGCGGATGCGCGAAGAGTTCCGTGCCGCGGCGGAGACAGCCGCACACGACCGGCAGCCCCGCGGCTCCGCCTCGCCTGATCCGGCCGCTGAGGGTCAGCCCCGCACGGGCGATGACCGGTCCTACCCGGCGAATCAGCCCTACGGAACCGCGGACCCCTACACCGGGGATCCTTCTGTTCAGCAGTGGCACCACCGAGAAACTGGTGGCGGCGCCCACCACGACTGAGTCCGGACGTACGAGACGTACGAGACGTACGAGCAGAGAACACGGTGGCCGGGGCCGGTTTCCCCCGGCCCGTCCGGCAAGCCGGCCGGTGGTCTCCCGGAGCCCGGAAGATGTCCGCGGGCGGCTGGACAGCCCGCTCGGCGGACTCCAGCAAGGCCGCCGGGACCGCGGCAACCACCATGGTCAGTGGTCAGTGGTCAGTGCGCCGGCTTCAGCGGCAGCAGGGCACTGATGCGGAAGCCTCCGCCGGGGCGGGGGCCCGCGTCCAGGGTGCCGCCGACCATGCCGACGCGCTCACGCATGCCGATCAGCCCGTGGCCCCGGCCGTCGGCGCCGCCCTCCTCGTACAGCTCGTGCGGGGCGCCCTTGCCGTCGTCCTCGACGAGCAGCCCGAGTCCGTCGTCGAAGTACACCAGGCGCACGCTGGCCCCCGCGTTGGGTCCCCCGTGCTTGCGGGTGTTGGTCAGTGCCTCCTGGACGATCCGGTACGCCGTCAGCTCGACACCGCTGGGCAGCGGGCGCGGGGTGCCCTCCACCTTGAAGTCGACGGGCAGGCCCGAGCTGCGGCACTGCTCGACGAGCTCATCGATCTGCTCGACGTCGGGCTGGGGGACGTACTCGCCGGCCTCCGTGTGCTCGCCGGTGCGCAGCACGCCGAGCAGGCGGCGCATCTCGGCCAGGGCCTGGCGGCCGGTCCCGGAGATCGTCTCCAGCGCTTTCCTCGCCTGGTCGGGGGCGGTGTCGAGGACGTATGCGGCGCCGTCCGCCTGCACCACCATCACCGAGACGTTGTGCGCGACGACATCGTGCAGCTCGCGGGCGATACGGGCGCGCTCGGCGGCGACCGCGACCTTGGCCCGCGCCTCGCGCTCCTTCTCCAGTCGGGCGGCGCGCTCCTCCAGCTGGGCGAGATAGGCACGGCGGGTGCGCAGGGAGTCGCCGAGGACCCAGGCCAGGGCGAACGGCACGGTCTGGAACATCGCGACCGCGGCGTTGCCCAGCGGGCTCGACTCGGGGGCCGACCAGCGGATCTGCGCCAGGGTGCCGGCGCACAGACCGCCGGCCAGGCCGATGCGGGAGGCCCAGCGGGCTCCGTCCGCGGCGACCGTGTAGATGATCACCAGCATGGCGAAGTCGGCGACCATGGCCTCCTCGTCGAGAACCAGCTGCGCCAGTCCCGTCGCGACGGCCACCAGGAGCATCTTCTCGGGCATACGGCGGCGCAGCGCGACGACCAGGGACAGGACGGCGGAGATCGTGAGCCCCACGGAGAGCGTTCCGTGGTGGTCCCGCGCTCCCTCAAGGCCCGTCAGACTCACGCAGGAGAGCCCGAAGAGGACGACGGCCCAGAAGCCGTCGACCCACGTGGGATGTCTGCGGAGGAAGTCATAGAGGCGCTGCACACAACCCAATGTAGGGAAGCGTGCAGTGTGCCTGGGTCAACCGGAGGGCCGATCCGCGACGGGCGGGCGTACTCCGCAAGGTGGATGCCTCGTGATCCCGCACGGCCGGGGCCGCGCCGGCGAGGTCACGCGGGAGCCGCCGGAGCCCGGCGGTGGTGCACGGCGCGGGCGCGGAGCGCACGGACCACGCGGGCCAGCGCGGACCGCACGGGCCGCACGGGCCGGCACGGAGCGCACGGGTCGCACGGGCCACATGGACCGGCACGGGCCACATGGACCGGCACGGGCCACACAGACCGCACGGGCTGGCACGGAGCGCACGGACCGCACGGGCCGCACGGGCCGCACGGGCCGCACGGGCCGCACGGGCCGCACGGGCCGCACGGGCCAGCAGGAGCGCACGGGCCACACAGATCGCACGGGCCACACAGACCGCACGGGCCACACGGGCCGACGCGGAGCGCACGGGCCACACAGACCGCAGGGGCCAACACGGAGCGCACGGGCCACACAGACCGCACGGGCCAACACGGAGCGCACGGGCCACACAGACCGCACGGGCCAACACGGAGCGCACGGGCCACACAGACCGCACGGGCCAGCACGGAGCGCACGGGCCACACAGACCGCAGGGCCAACACGGAGCGCACGGGCCACACGGGCCGACGCGGAGCGCACGGGTCGCACGGGCCACAGGGGCCGCACAGACCGCACGGGCCACATGGACCGGCGCGGGCCACACGGGCCGCGCGGACAGCGGGCGCGCGGCTGCTCGGTGGATCGCCGCCCCGCCCAGTGCGGCCTGGTCCTGTGCCCGGCGCCAGGAGCGTGACGACAGGGCCTAGCCTGAGCGCGTGGCGGACGAGGCGGACGGCGGGTGGCGCGGATGGCGTGCGGCGGCCCAGGAGGCACTGTACGGGCCGGACGGGTTCTACCGCCGGACGGAGGGGCCCGCGGGGCACTTCCGCACCTCCGTGCACGCCTCACCCCTCTTCGCCGGCGCCGTGGCCCGGCTGCTGTGCCGGATCGACGCGGCGCTGGGGCGGCCCGCGGAGGCTGCGTTCGTGGACATGGGCGCCGGCCGGGGTGAGCTGGCCGCTGGAGTCCTGGCCGCGCTGCCACCGGATGTCGCCGCCCGGGCGCGGGTGTACGCCGTCGAGGTCGCGGACCGGCCCGCGGGCCTCGACGAGCGGATCGAGTGGCGCGATGAGCTCCCGGAGGGAGTCACCGGGCTGCTGTTCGCGAACGAGTGGCTGGACAACGTGCCGGTCGACGTCGTGGAGGCCGGCCCGGACGGCGTGCCCCGCCTGGTGCTCGTACGGCGGGACGGCACCGAACGCCTCGGGGAGCCGGTCGCGGGCGCGCGGGCGCGGTGGCTGGAGCGCTGGTGGCCGCTGTCCGCCGAAGGGCACCGCGCCGAGATCGGCCTCCCCAGGGACACCGCCTGGGCCGCCGCCGTGGCCGCCCTGGACCGCGGTCTGGCCGTCGCCGTCGACTACGCGCACCGCGCAGGCGCCCGGCCCCCCTTCGGGACACTCACCGGGTTCCGCTCCGGCCGGCAGACCGCCCCCGTCCCGGACGGCTCCTGCGACATCACGGCACACGTGGCACTGGACGCCTGTGCCCTGCCGGGAGCACGCCTGCTGACCCAGCGCGCGGCCCTGCACGCCCTGGGCATCAGCGGCGCGCGCCCCCCGCTGGCCCTCGCCTCCACCGCCCCCGCGGCCTACGTGCGCGCCCTCGCGGACGCCGCAGCCGCCGCCGAGCTCACCGCGCCCGGCGGTCTCGGCGACTTCGGCTGGCTCCTCCAGCCCGTCGGCATTCCGGGCGGCTCTCTCGGGGGACTACTCGGGGGACTACTTGTCGATGTCCCCGACCACGAAGAACAGTGAGCCGAGGATCGCCACCATGTCCGCGACCAGCGTCCCGGGAAGCAGCTCGGTCAGCGCCTGGATGTTGTTGTACGAGGCGGAGCGCAGCTTCAGCCGGTACGGGGTCTTCTCACCCTTGCTGACCAGGTAGTAGCCGTTGATGCCGAGCGGGTTCTCGGTCCAGGCGTAGGTGTGCCCCTCGGGCGCCTTGAGCACCTTGGGGAGGCGCTGGTTGACGGGCCCCGGCGGCAGCTCGGCCAGCCGGTCCAGGCAGGCGTCGGCCAGGTCGAGGGCGTTGTGCGTCTGTTCCAGCAGGCACTCGAAGCGGGCCAGGCAGTCGCCCTCCTGCCGGGTGACGACCTTCAGGGTGTCCCGCAGCTCCCCGTACGCCAGGTACGGCTCGTCACGGCGCAGGTCGAAGTCCACCCCGGAGGCGCGCGCGATGGGCCCGCTCACGCCGTAGGCGTGCACGGTCTCCGGCGCGAGGACGCCGACGCCCCGGGTGCGTCCCCGGAAGATCTCGTTGCCGAGCACCAGGTCGTCGAACCGGTCCATCCGGGAGCGCACCTCCGCGACGGCGGTACGCGCGCGTGCGGTCCAGCCCGCGGGCAGGTCCTCCTTGAGGCCGCCCACGCGGTTGAACATGTAGTGCATGCGCCCGCCGGAGATCTCCTCCATGACGTCCTGGAGTTCCTCGCGCTCCCGGAAGGCGTAGAACACCGGGGTGATGCCGCCGAGCTCCAGCGGGTACGAGCCGAGGAACATCAGGTGGTTCAGCACCCGGTTCAGCTCCGCGAGGAGGGTGCGCATCCAGACCGCGCGCTCGGGAACTTCCATGCCGAGCATCCGCTCGACGGCGAGGACCACGCCCAGTTCGTTCGCGAAGGCCGAGAGCCAGTCGTGGCGGTTGGCCAGCATGATGATCTGGCGGTAGTCGCGCGCCTCGAAGAGCTTCTCCGCACCCCGGTGCATATAGCCGATGACCGGCTCGGCGTGGATGATCCGCTCGCCGTCCAGCACGAGCCGCAGCCGCAGCACGCCGTGCGTGGACGGGTGCTGGGGCCCGATGTTGAGCACCATGTCGGTGCTCTCCGCGGCGCCGCCGATCCCGACCATGGTCTCCGTCGTAGGAGTCATGCACACAGTCTGTCGTACGTACGCTTGCGGCATGGGAACGGGGACTGTGCCGGAGGGCGGCGAACCCTCCTGGAGGGGACTGCCGCCGGGGCTGCTGCGGATGCGGCGGCTGCTGCTGATGGTGTGGCTGGGACTGCCGGCCGTCGTCCTGGGGCTGCTGCTCGGCCTGCTCGCCGGGCCCGGCTGGGCGCTCCTCGCGCTGCCGCCGATGGCCCTGCTGCTGTGGGGCTGGGTGCTGGTGGGCCGCAACTGGCGGTCCTGGCGGTACGCCGAGCGGGCCGACGACCTGCTGATCCGCCGGGGCGTGCTGTGGCGCGAGGAGACCGTGGTGCCCTACGGGCGCATGCAGCTCGTCGAGGTCACCTCCGGTCCCGTCGAGCGCCGCTTCGGGCTGGCGACCGTCCAGCTGCGCACCGCAGCCGCTGCCACGGACGCCACCATCCCCGGCCTGGACCCGGCCGAGGCGGAACGGCTGCGGGACCGGCTGACCGAACTGGGCGAGGCCCGATCGGCGGGGCTGTGAGCGCGCCCGGAGCGCTTCCCGGCGAACGGCCCGGCGCGGATCCCGCGGAAGAGCCCGGCGGGCGGGCCGGCGGGCGGGAGCCGCGGGAGGTCACCGAGCGACGGCTGCACCCGGTGACCCCGCTGCGGCGCGCCTGGGCGCCGGTCGCCGTGCTCATGGGCTGGGCCGCGCACGACCCGGACCAGGCGCACGAGCAGCTGACGAGGCTCACCACGGTCACCCTCCTGACCGGGCTCGCGGTACTCGTCCCGGCAGCCTCCCTGTACGGCTTCCTGAGCTGGTGGTTCACGCACTACGCGGTGACCGACACCGAACTGCGCATCCGTACCGGCCTGCTGTTCCGCCGCACCGCGCACATCCGCCTCGACCGGCTGCAGGCCGTCGACGTCACCCAGCCGCTGCTGGCCCGCGTGGCAGGCGTCGCCAAGCTCAGGCTCGACGCCGTCGGCACGGCCGAGAAGGACGAACTCGCCTACCTGAGCGAGGGCGAGGCACGGGCGCTGCGCGCCGAGCTCCTGGCCCGCGCCGCCGGTTTCGCGCCCGAGACGGCACGTGAGGTGGGCGAGGCGCCGGTGCGCCCGCTGCTGCGCGTGGCACCGGGAGCGCTGGCCGTCTCGCTCCTCCTCACGGGCGCCACCTGGGGTTCGCTGCTCGCCGCCCTGGTCGTGCCGCCCCTGTTGTGGTTCGTCACGCACAGCCTGTGGTCGGTGCTCGTCATCGGGCTGCCGCTGGCCGGCGGAGCGGCCACGAGGACCGTCGGGCAGTTCGTCCGCGCCTACGACTGGACCGTGAGCGAGTCGCCGGACGGGCTCCGCATCGACCACGGGCTGCTGGACCGGGCCCACGAGACGGTGCCGCCGGGGCGGGTGCAGACCGTACGGATCGTGGAGCCGCTGCTGTGGCGGCGATGGGGGTCCCCCCGCTCGAGCGCAGCCGAGAGCGGGGGAGGTTGGGTCCGGGTGGAACTGGATGTGGCGGGCTCGTCGAACTCGGTGCTGGTGCCGGTCGCCCCGCGCGCGGTGGCCGAGTCGCTGGTCGCACGGATACTGCCCGGCGTGACCGTGCCCACCTCCCTGTCCCGGCCGCCACGTCGCGCGGGCTGGTGCGTACCGCTGTGGTGGCGCGGCCACGGTCTCGCCGTAACCGACACGGTCTTCGCGGCCCGTCACGGCCTGCTGCGCCGCAGCCTGGCGCTCGTGCCGCACGCGAAGGTGCAGAGCGTACGGCTGACGCAGGGGCCGTGGCAGCGCTTCAAGCGGGTCGCCGACGTGCACGTGGACACCGGCGCGAACAAGACGGTGACGGCGCGCCTGCGGGACGCCCGGAAGGCGGCGGCACTGCTGTACGCGCAGGCGGACCGGTCCCGTACGGGGCGGCGGGAGGCCCCGCCGGACCGGTGGATGGCCTAGGGGGACGCCTGCGAGCCGCCGGAACGGTGTGAGGGGCGGCGGCACGTCGTGTGCCGCCGCCCCTCACCCGCGTCCGGTGTGCTCAGGAGGCCGCGGTGCGCAGCCCCTCGACGTCGATCTGCTCCGTCTCGTCATGGGCCGTCAGGTCGATGACCTGGCCGACGGCGCGCGCCTGCGGATCCACGGGCTTGAAGCCGGACTCGGACTCCGCCTTGTGCACCGCGAGCGCCTCCTGGCCGACGACGTCGGCGAGGTCCTCGTTCTGCACGGACGGCACGGACTGACCGGTCTCCCGCGGCTTCTGCGTGCCGAAGAAGTCGAACCCGCCCTCGACGGCCGGGCGCCGGCGCGGGGCCGGCGGCACGACGGCGACGGCGGTCGGCACGGTGAAGTGCCCGGTGGTGTGGGCCGGCTTGCTGACGGCCGGCTGGGGCTGCTGCGAGGCCGGGGCGGCCGCGTGCTCCCGCCCGTCGGCCGCCGGGGGCTGCCCCTCCGGCCCGCCCTCCTCACCGGAGCCGCTCTCCGTGACACCGGCCTCGGCACCGCCGCTCCCGGCGGAGTCCCGCTGCGTGCGGTCGCCGTTGCGGGGGCCGCCCTTCCGGGCCGGGGTCTTCGCACGGGCCGCGGACGTCCTGCGGGCGCCGCCGCGTGCGCGCCCGGCGGGCGCGGCGCCGTCCACCGCTTGAGGGGCGTCCGCCGCGTCGGGGGCGCCCTGGCCCTTCGCGTCCGCGGACGTCTCGGCGCTTTCGTCGCCGTCCGTGGCGGCGCCCGCCCGCACCCCCTCGTCCTCCTCCGCGGAAGCGGTCGCCTTCGGGGCGTCGTCCTCCGACTCGGCGGCGGCCTCGGCCTCCTGCCCGGCGTCGGCCTCCTCAGCCGCGTCGGCCTCCTCGCCGATGAGCCGCGTCAGCGCCGAGTCGGCCCGCAGGAAGAGCGCGGAGCCCGCCGGGGAGAACACCTGCGGACCCGACGTCCCGGGCTCGGCGTCGTCCCCCGGTTCAGCACCGTTCACGGGCTCGGCGTCGTTCTCCCGCCCGGCCGCGGCCGGGGCTGCCACGTCCTCGGGATCCGGTGCGCCGTCCCGTACGTCCGCTCCGGCGGTCACGTCCCCGGCGGGGTCCGGCGCGTCCTGCCCGGCGGGGGCCGGGGTCCCCCCCGCGGGCAGCGCCCGCGCGGGAGTCGTCGCCTCGATCTCCAGCAGGCGGCGGCCCTCCAGTGCGCTCGCCCGCTCCGTCTCCGCCGTGGCGTACCGCCGCAGCAGGGCGGCGTGCTCGTTGCGCAGCTTGGCCAGTTCGGCGCGCTTGGCACGCAGCTTCTGTTCGAGCTTGGTGCGCAGCTCGCGCGACTCCTCGAGGTCGGTCTCCAGTTCGGCGACCCGCTCCTCGTGGCGCCACTCGTCGCCCGCACGCGCCCGTACCAGGTCGGCGACCTGTTTACCCGCGGCCGCGTCCCAGCGGCGCATGACGACCGCGCCGACGACCGCCGCCACCGCGGCACCCGCGGCCAGCGCACGGAGCATCAGCGGCTCCGTGGACAACCAGGGCCCCACGGCGCACACGACGGAGACGCCGGCGATCGCCGAAGGAGGCAACAGCCTGTGCAAGGGTGGTGAATGGCGATGACGTCCACGTGGCATGGCCAGAAACTTACCGCGCGTAGGCGAATGATGGTGCCCCGCGCGGTAAAAACACGGCCACCGCAAGACCCTCACACAGCTCCGAGAACACCGAAACGGAACACACACCTCCCGAATCCGGCGCTTTCTCTTCGGCCGGCCTTCCCGATCAGGCTTCTTCCACCGCGGGCTTCCGCGGCCCCGCGGCCTTCCGAGTCCCCGACCGGCCTTCCGAGTCCCCGACCGGCCTTCCGAGTCCCCGACCGGCCTTACAAGATCAGCTGTTTGCCCGGCCCGGATCTTGATCTCCCGCCCCCTCCCGGGCACCCGATCGCACGTCGTCCGGCGAATAATCCGGCATCCGCCCGGCACAACGCCGGGAGGCCGCTTCCACGGTGGAACCGGCCTCCTCCGGATTGTGCGGAATTCCGGGCGGCGCCCCCCGTTCGCGCGCTCAGCGGTCGCTGAGCCGCCCGCTCATCCACTGCAGCGTTCCGGGAATCTCACGCCGCCAGGTGTTGAAGTTGTGGCCGCCGCTGTCCAGGATGATCGACGAGATCCGGGTCGGCTTCCTGGCCTGCACCTGCGCGATGAACTTGAGCGTGGACTTGTAGTTGGCCTCGCCGACCTTGCTGCTGGTGACGAGCAGTGAGGTGTCGGGCGCCGGCATGTGCTTGAGGCACCACCACAGATCCGCGCGGTTGCGCAGCTCGGCCTTGCCGCGGAAGAGGTCTCCCGTGGTCGGGTCGACGGGCGCCTTGTAGTACGGCGACAGGCCCGCTCCTGCTGCGTACGCCTCCGGATGGTGCATCGCCAGCTTCAGCGCGCAGTAGCCGCCCGTGGAGTCGCCGACGATGCCCCAGCTGCCGGGTCTCCTTCCCACCCTGTAGTGGGCCGCGACCGCCTCGGGGAGGTCCTTCGCGAAGAACGTCTCGGTCTGCGGCCCGCCCGGGCTGTCCACGCACTCCGTGTCGCGCGGTGGCGCCACGGTCGGCCGCAGCATCACCAGGATCATCGGCTGCATCCTGCCGTCCTTGGCCAGCTCGTGCGCCGTCTGCGGGTAGTGCAGCTTCTTGAACAGCGCCGCGGCCGTGCCCGGGTAGCCGGTGAGCACGACGGCCGCGGGGAACGTACGCGTCCGGTACCGCGGCTGGAAGTACTCCGGCGGCAGATACACGTACGCGGGTGTGGCGATACGGCTGGTGCGCCCCAGTATGCCGACCTTCTGGATCTGGCCGCCGAACTGCGGCCGCGTACCGCCCGCCACACTCACCGGCAGCGTGTCGACCACCTGCAGGGGACCGCCGCTCGACCCGGCGGCGCCGTGGTCGACGACCACACCCTGCCCCTTCTCCTGGCCGAACAGGTCCGCCCAGCTGGCGTAGAAGCCGAACGCCTGGTTGGCCACCAGTCCGACCGACGCGAAAATCGCCAGCTGGGTGCAGAACAGCAGACCGACCCGTCCGCTGACGGCCCGCCAGTTCCGCCGCGCCAGGCGCGGCCAGTGCCACACCGTGCCGACGAACAGCAGCACGGCGAACATGACCGCCAGCACCAGCACCTTGTTGCTCGTGAGACCCATGACCTGTTCCCCTGCCCGCGCTTTCCGTCGGTGGGGCGTGCCCGTACCGTCGCACGGACTTGCCCCGGACTTTCCTTCGGCTTTGAACCGGCTTTGTGCTGGGGAGTGAACCTCTCTCCCCAAGACACCGTCCTAGAGGGCGCAATGTCGCCGGATGCCCGAATCGGTCACCGGACTCAAGGTCTCTCGCAGAACTCGGGATGCGATGTCTGTCAGGATAGATGGGGAAAAGTCGGGCCAGGTTCCGGGGCGATCAAGTGTGCTGCGGCGCATGGTCCGTGGGCCGCGCCCCGAAGTCGTTCCCGCTCTGGTCGCCAGGGCCTGCACGCTCGTGGGGCTCCTGGACGTCGCCGCGGGCGTTTTCCCGCGCTTCCGGAACAGCCGCATGCACCGCCTCGTCGAGGTCCTGCCGGGATCGCTCGGCCCGTTCGCGGCGGCCCTGTCCCTGAGCGCCGGAGTCCTCCTGCTGCTCCTCGCGCACGGGCTGCGGCGGCGCAAGCGCAGGGCGTGGCGCGCGGCTGTGGCGCTCCTCCCGGCGGGTGCCGTGGCGCAGTTCGTCTACCGCCACTCCGTCATCGGCGTCCTCATCTCGCTGGCACTGCTCCTGCCGCTGGTACGCCACCGCAGTGAGTTCGAGGCACTGCCCGACCCGCGCAGCCGCTGGCGGGCGCTCGCCAACTTCGTGCTCATGGGCGCCGGATCCCTGGGCCTCGGCCTGATCATCGTCAGCGTTCACCCGCACCGCATGGTCGGCAACCCGAGCCTGTCCGACCGCATCGAGCACGTCCTGTACGGCCTGTTCGGCTTCGAGGGCCCGGTCGACTACACCGACAGCACCTCCTGGACGGTGGGCTTCTCGCTCGGCGCGCTCGGCCTGCTGACCGCGGTCACCACGATCTACCTGGCCTTCCGCCCCGAACACCCGGCTGCCCGGCTCACCGAGGAGGACGAGGCCCGGCTGCGCGCCCTGCTGGAGAAGCACGGCGGCCGCGATTCCCTCGGCCACTTCGCGCTCCGCCGCGACAAGGCGGTGGTCTTCTCGCCGAGCGGCAAGGCGGCGGTCACCTACCGCGTCGTGTCGGGCGTGATGCTGGCCAGCGGCGACCCGATCGGCGACGTGGAGGCATGGCCCGGCGCCATCGAACGCTTCATGGACGAGGCGAAGGCCCACTCCTGGACCCCGGCGGTCATGGGCTGCTCGGAGACCGGCGGCGAGGTGTGGACGCGCGAGACCGGCCTGGACGCCCTCGAACTGGGTGACGAGGCGGTGGTGGACGTCGCGGATTTCTCGCTCTCCGGGCGCGCGATGCGCAACGTGCGCCAGATGGTGAAGCGGATCGAGCGCGCGGGCTACGAAACCCGGGTACGGCGCATCCGTGACCTCGGCGAGAGCGAACTGGAGCGCATACGACGCGCTGCCGAGGACTGGCGCGGCACGGACACCGAGCGCGGTTTCTCCATGGCGCTCGGCCGCATCGGCGACCCGGCCGACGGAAACTGCCTGATCGCCACGGCGCACAAGACGGAGGACGCGGAGACGGGCCCGTACGGCGATCTGAAGGCCGTCCTGCACTTCGTCCCGTGGGGCACGGACGGGGTCTCGCTGGACCTGATGCGCCGCGACCGCTCGGCGGACCCGGGCATGAACGAACTGCTGATCGTGGCCGCGCTCCAGGCCGCGCCGAGGCTGGGCATCGAGCGCGTCTCGCTGAACTTCGCGATGTTCCGCTCGGCGCTCGCCCGCGGCGAGAAGATCGGCGCGGGCCCGGTACTACGGGCGTGGCGGGGCCTGCTGGTCTTCCTGTCGCGGTGGTTCCAGATCGAGTCCCTGTACAAGTTCAACGCGAAGTTCCAGCCACGCTGGGAGCCGCGCTTCGTGGTGTACGCCTCCTCACGCGACCTCCCGCGCATCGGCCTGGCGGCCATGCGGGCGGAGGGCTTCGTGAACGTGGCGCTGCCGCGCTTCCTGCGCCGCACCGCGCCGGCCCCGCGCCCGTGCGCCCACAGGGTGGCCGAGCACGGGGTCCGAGCCGCGTAGCCGGGCCCGAAGCGCGGCTGCACGGCGGCGCGGCGCCGCGGAGAGCCGGGAACGGCCGGCACAGACCGCGAGGCGGTACCGCACCACGGACAGGCCCGAGCGAGGGCCCCCGGCCCGCCCGAGCCCTGGGGCCCCCGCTCGGGCCGCCGCATGTCCGGGCCGGCCCGCCCCCGACGCGTGGCTCGTGACACCGCCGGCCCGCCCCGTGAGGGGACCCGGGAGGCGGCGGGGCCTACGCTGAACGTATGAGCACGAAGACCGGGCGGGGCCACGTGGCGGGCCTTCCGACATGGGACCGCTGCGCGGTCATGGGTGTGGTCAACGTCACCCCCGACTCCTTCTCCGACGGCGGCCGCTGGTTCGACACCACCACCGCGGTCAAGCACGGCCTCGACCTGGTCGCCGAGGGAGCCGACCTCGTCGACGTCGGCGGCGAGTCCACCCGCCCGGGCGCCACCCGCGTCGACGAGGCCGAGGAGCTCAGGCGCGTCATCCCCGTCGTCCGCGGCCTCGCCTCCGAGGGCGTCACCGTCTCCGTGGACACCATGCGCGCCTCCGTCGCCGAACAGTCCCTCGCCGCCGGCGCCGCCCTCGTCAACGACGTCAGCGGCGGCCTCGCCGACCCGGCGATGATCCCGGTCGTCGCGGCCGCGGGTGCCCCCTTCGTGGTCATGCACTGGCGCGGCTTCCTGCAGGGCGGCAACGTCGAGGGCGTGTACCGGGACGTCGTCACCGAGGTCGTCGACGAGCTGCACGCGCGTGTGCAGGCCGTCCTGGAGGGCGGCATCGCCCCCGACCGGATCGTCGTCGACCCCGGCCTCGGCTTCTCCAAGGAGGCCGAACACGACCTGGCGCTGCTCGCTCATCTGGACCGCCTGCACGGCCTTGGCCACCCCCTGCTGGTGGCTGCCTCCCGTAAGCGCTTCCTGGGACGCGTCCTCGCCGGTCCGCAAGGCGCACCGCCGCCCGCCCGCGAACGCGACGCGGCCACGGCCGCCGTCTCCGCCCTCGCCGCACAGGCCGGCGCCTGGGCGGTGCGCGTGCACGAGGTGCGCGCGACAGCGGACGCCGTACGCGTCGCACGCGCCATCGAAGGAGCCCGGTGAGCACCGCCCACACGGATGTCGAGCAGGTCGAGCAGGCCAACACCGCCTTCTACGAGGCGATGGAGCGGGGTGACTTCGAGGAGCTGTCGTCGCTGTGGCTGGCACCCTCCGACCTGGGCGTCGACGAGGAGTACCACGACCCGGCGGACACCGGCGTGATCTCCTGCGTGCACCCCGGCTGGCCCGTGCTGACCGGCCGCGGCGAGGTCCTGCGCTCGTACGCGCTGATCATGGCGAACACCGAGTACATCCAGTTCTTCCTCACGGACGTCCATGTCTCCGTGACCGGTGACACCGCCCTGGTCACCTGCACCGAGAACATCCTCAGCGGTGGTCCGGCCCCCGAGGACAGCGACGAGCTGGGTCCCCTCGTCGGCCAGCTGGTGGTCGCCACGAACGTGTTCCGCCGCACCCCCGACGGCTGGAAGCTGTGGTCGCACCACGCCTCCCCCGTCCTGACCGAGTCCGGTGACGAGGAGGAGGACGAGTCCCCCTCGTAAGGACGCTCGTTTGGATCCGCCTGCTCCTGGGTAGGGGCCGCTGACCGACCCGTGAGCCGCCGTGTTCCCTGGGGAAAACGTCCGATGAACGCTCCTGACCGTCACACGGGCGCGCGACCCCGTGAGCGAGCGCTGTCAGTGCCCGCAGGTAGATTCGTTCGAGGCTGGTGTGCCGACCGCGCTCGGTGAGTACCCGCCGCTACCGACGATTGCAGGAGTGATTCGCGTGGATCGTGTCGCGCTGCGCGGCCTGAAGGCCCGCGGGCACCACGGTGTGTTCCCCAAGGAGCGCGAAGAGGGCCAGACCTTCATCGTGGACCTCGTCCTGGGCCTGGACACCCGGCCGGCCGCGGCCGGCGACGACCTGTCGAAGACGGTGCACTACGGCGTCGTGGCGGAGGAGGTCGTGGCCCTGGTCGGGGGAGAGCCCGTCGACCTCATCGAGACGCTCGCCGAGCGCATCGCCCTGTCCTGCCTCAAGCACGCCCCGGTCCTGGAGGTCGAGGTCTGCGTCCACAAACCGGACGCCCCGATCACGGTGCCGTTCGACGACGTGACCGTCACCATCACCCGGAGCCGAGTATGACCGCCTTCTTCGCCGGGGGTCAGAGCGACCCGACCGTGCAGCCGGTGCCCGCCTCCGTCGTGGAACGCGTGGACGCGGCCGACACCACCCTGCAGAACCCCAAGCGCGCGGTGATCTCGCTGGGGTCGAACCTGGGCAACCGGCTGGAGACGCTCCAGGGCGCGGTCGACGCGCTCGAGGACACCCCGGGCGTGCGCGTCAAAGGGGTCTCGCCGGTGTACGAGACGGAGCCGTGGGGCGTGGAGCGGGGCAGCCAGCCGGCGTACTTCAACGCGGTGGTCGTGCTGAAGACCACCCTTCCGCCCTCGTCCCTCCTGGAGCGGGCCCACGCGATAGAGGAGGCGTTCCACCGCGTGCGGGATGAACGCTGGGGGGCACGCACCCTCGATGTGGACATCGTCACGTACGCGGACGCCGTGTCCGACGATCCGGTGCTGACCCTCCCCCACCCGCGCGCCCACGAGCGGGCCTTCGTCCTCGCCCCGTGGCACGATCTGGACCCGGAGGCCCGCGTCCCCGGCCGCGGCCCGGTGGCGGACCTGCTCGCCGCCGTCCCCCGGCACGGGGTCACGCCACGGGCCGACCTGGAACTCCGGCTGCCCGAGTAGTCGTTAAGGTCTACCGGACCGGGGATCCTCCCGCCCGACGACCGTGTGCGGGCGACCACCGGGCCGACGAAGGGACATCGTGAGAGAGCTGCGCATCAGGACGCTGGCGGCGGTGTTCGTGGTGGCCGGGGTGCTGTCCTGGGCGGGCGCGCGCCTATGGAACTCGGTGGGCACGCTGCCCCGCGTCCCCCTGGCCGCGCCCATCGTCCTCGCCTTGATCGCCGTGGTCCTGCTGGCCACGGCGCTCTCCCTGCGCTCCCGCCTCAGGGCGCAACGGGAACGCCGTCCCGGCGCCAAGGGCGTCGACCCGCTGATGGCGGCGCGCGCGGTCGTCTTCGGCCAGGCGAGCGCCCTGGTCGCAGCCCTGGTCGCCGGCATGTACGGCGGCACGGGCGCCTTCCTCCTGGAGTCCCTGGACATCCCCGCCCGCCGTGACCAGGCGATCTACGCCGGCTTCTCGGTCGTGGCAGGCATCGGCGTCATAGCGGCGGCCTTCTTCCTGGAGCGGGTCTGCCGGCTCCCGGAGGACGACGACGAGCACCACAACGGCGGGACCGCACCGGTCTCCTGACGCTCGGAGGGGCGCCTCGCAGGGCCTGCGGGCTGCGGGCCTCAGTGCGCCATGATGAGGCTCATCGCCTCGTTGCGGGTGGCCGCGTCCCGCAGTTGACCGCGCACCGCCGACGTGATCGTCTTCGCGCCGGGCTTGCGGATGCCGCGCATCGACATGCACATGTGCTCGCACTCGACCACGACGATCACACCCCGCGGTTCGAGGATGTCCATCAGCGAGTCGGCGATCTGCGTCGTCAGGCGCTCCTGCACCTGCGGCCGGCGCGCATAGACGTCCACGAGCCGGGCCAGCTTGGACAAGCCGGTGATCTTGCCGGTGGCGGCCGGGATGTAGCCCACGTGGGCGACTCCCCTGAACGGCACGAGATGGTGCTCACACGTCGAGAACACCTCGATGTCCTTCACGAGCACCATCTCGTCGTGACCGAGGTCGAACGTCGTCGTCAGGACGTCCTCCGGCTTCTGCCACAGGCCCGCGAATATCTCCCGGTAGGCCCGCGCCACTCTGGTCGGCGTCTCGCGCAGCCCCTCGCGGTCCGGGTCCTCCCCGACCGCGATGAGCAGTTCCCGTACGGCGTTCTCGGCTCGTTTCTCGTCGAACTCACCGATCGAGCCCTCGCCGTACAGCGTCACCGGGTCGGTCATCTGGTGCCTCGTTCCTGCGCCTGCGACGCGCACGGATTGCGTGTCTGATGTGCGGCCCCACGGACGTGCCGCGCCCCCCAGGCTAGAACCTGGGGGGCGCGGCTGAAATTCCGGCCCTGGTGGGCCCGGGGGAGCTGTGGGTCAGCTCTCGCGGCGGTCCTCCGGGGCCGCCTCCGTGGCGGGGAGGGATTCCGTCGCGTTGGCGATCGCCGGGGTGGCGCCGTTCGCCCCGTTCGTCAGCGCCAGCTCCTTGGGGGAGAGCACCGGCGGGCGGGTGGAGGGGGTGCGGCGCGAGGACCCGGTCCAGGCCGGCCGCGGCGGACGCTTGACGATGGGGGCGAAGACCTCGGCGATCTCCTCCTTGCCCAGCGTCTCCTTCTCCAGCAGCGCGAGCACCAGGTTGTCGAGGACGTCGCGGTTCTCGACCAGGATCTCCCACGCTTCGTTGTGAGCGTTCTCGATGAGCTTCTTGACCTCTTCGTCGACGAGCGCCGCGACCTCTTCCGAGTAGTCGCGCTGGTGCGCCATCTCACGTCCGAGGAACGGCTCGGTGTTGTCACCGCCGAACTTGATCGCTCCGAGGCGCTCGGTCATGCCGTACTGCGTGACCATCGCGCGCGCCGTCGCGGTCGCCTTCTCGATGTCGTTCGCCGCGCCCGTGGTCGGGTCGTGGAAGACGAGTTCCTCGGCCGCGCGGCCGCCCAGCATGTAGGCCAGCTGGTCCAGCATCTCGTTGCGGGTCGTGGAGTACTTGTCCTCGTCCGGGAGCACCATCGTGTAGCCGAGTGCGCGGCCGCGGGACAGGATCGTGATCTTGTGAACCGGGTCGGAGTTCGGCGAGGCCGCCGCTACCAGGGCGTGTCCGCCCTCGTGGTACGCGGTGATCTTCTTCTCCTTGTCCGACATGATCCGGGTCCGCTTCTGCGGGCCCGCGACCACACGGTCGATCGCCTCGTCCAGCATCTGGTTGTCGATCAGCTTGCGGTCGCTGCGGGCCGTCAGCAGCGCCGCCTCGTTCAGCACGTTCGACAGGTCCGCGCCGGTGAAGCCCGGGGTGCGGCGGGCGACGGCCGCCAGGTCGACGTCCGGGGCGACCGGCTTGCCCTTCTGGTGGACCTTGAGGATCTCCAGACGGCCCTGCATGTCCGGGCGGTCGACCGCGATCTGGCGGTCGAAACGGCCGGGCCGCAGGAGGGCCGGGTCGAGGATGTCGGGACGGTTCGTGGCGGCGATGAGAATCACACCGCCCTTCACATCGAAGCCGTCCATCTCGACGAGCAGCTGGTTCAGGGTCTGCTCGCGCTCGTCGTGACCGCCGCCGAGGCCGGCGCCGCGGTGACGGCCGACCGCGTCGATCTCGTCGACGAAGACGATGGCCGGAGCGTTCGCCTTGGCCTGCTCGAACAGGTCACGGACCCGGGAGGCACCCACACCGACGAACATCTCGACGAAGTCGGAACCCGAGATCGAGTAGAACGGGACACCCGCCTCGCCGGCGACCGCGCGGGCGAGCAGCGTCTTGCCCGTACCGGGCGGGCCGTAGAGGAGCACACCCTTGGGGATCTTGGCGCCGACGGCCTGGAACTTGGCCGGCTCCTGGAGGAACTCCTTGATCTCGTGGAGTTCCTCGACCGCCTCGTCCGCGCCCGCGACGTCCACGAACGTCGTCTTGGGGGTGTCCTTGGTGATGAGCTTCGCCTTGGACTTCCCGAAGTTCATGACCCGGGAGCCGCCGCCCTGCATCTGGTTCATCAGGAACAGGAAGACGACCACGATGAGGACGAAGGGGAGCAGGGAGAGCAGGATTCCGACGAAGGGGTTCTGCTTCGACGGCGAGACCGTGTAGCCCTTCGGGATCTGCTTGTTCTGGTATTTGTCCTGCAGGGTGCTGGCCAGGTTCACGCCCTGGTCGCCGATGTAGCTCGCCTGGATCTTGGAGCTGCCGTCGACCTTCTCGCCGTTCTTGAGCGAGACCTTGATGACCTGCTCGTCGCCGGTGGTCAGCTTGGCCGATTCGACCCTGTTGTCATTGATCGCCGCAACGACCTTGCCGGTGTCCACCGTCTTGTAGCCGCCCGAAGAGCCGACGACCTGCATCAACACGACCACGGCAAGGACGGCCAGCACGATCCACATGACCGGCCCACGGAAGTATCGCTTCACGTCCATCCACACGGAGCGGTGCCGCCCCGTCCCTCCTGCCATAGTGAGTTTGATAAAGACAGTTCTTCCGACGGTACCCCAGGATTGTCACCCGCAGCCGCAGGGAACGAGTGGGATACCGCTCACGCATCCTCCAACGGCGCGAAACCCCGTGGGGTTCCCGAGCGTCTTGGAAAGAACGGGACCAAGGCTCCCGCCGCCGCGGACGGCGGCCGGGCCCCGGGGTTCAGCCGCCGTAGACGTGAGGCGCGAGCGTACCGACGAACGGGAGGTTGCGGTACTTCTCGGCGTAGTCGAGGCCGTAGCCCACGACGAACTCGTTCGGGATGTCGAAGCCGACCCACTCCACCTCGATGGCGACCTTGGCGGCCTCGGGCTTGCGCAGCAGCGTGCACACCTTGAGGGAGGCCGGTTCGCGCGAACCGAGGTTGGAGATCAGCCAGGACAGGGTCAGACCCGAGTCGATGATGTCCTCGACGATCAGGACGTGCTTGCCCTTGATGTCGGTGTCGAGGTCCTTGAGGATCCGCACGACACCGGAGGACTGGGTGCCCGCGCCGTAGGAGGACACGGCCATCCAGTCCATGGTGACGGGGGTGGACAGGGCCCGGGCCAGGTCGGCCATGACCATCACCGCGCCCTTCAGGACGCCGACGAGCAGCAGGTCCTTGCCCGCGTACTCCGCGTCGATCTTCGCGGCCAGCTCGGCCAGCTTGGCGTCGATCTCTTCTTTGGTGATGAGCACCTGCTTGAGGTCGGCACCCATGTCTTTCGCGTCCACCCGCACCACTTTCGGTCGTCCCGCACTTGTCGCTCGTCCGCCTCCGGGTTCCGGTGCCGCCGTCGACGGTCGGCCGTACCCGGACGTCCGCCGCGCGGCGGACGCCGCATTCCGGCCCCGGACCGCGCGGCCCGATCGAGCACGCTCTCCCTGTTCGACAGCGGCGTGCCCCGTCGGCTCGCTCGCGCGGCTGACCGGTGCTCCCCGAAGGGACGACCGGCACCCCCCAGGGGGCGTCTTTCAGCCTTGCCGAATCACCAGTCTGCCACCCTGCCGCTGGGCGACGACTTTGCCCGGCAGGTTGATGGCTCCCTGGCCGCGCCAGCCGGTGATCAGGCGGTCGACCTCCTCGATGTGGCGGGCGAAGAGGGATCCGGCCGGGGCGCCGGCCTCGATGGCGGCCCGGCGCAGGATCCGGCGGCGGACGGCGGGGGGCAGGGCGTAGAGCTTGGCGCACTCCAAGAGGCCCGACGCGTCGCGCACGGCGGCCTCGGCCCGGCCGGCCCAGGCGTCGAGGGCGTCGGCGTCGTCGCGGGAGAGCTGGGCCGTGCGGGCGAGTGCCTCGACGACGCCCTTGCCGAGCGCCTTCTCCAGGGCGGGCAGGCCCTCGTGCCGCAGGCGGGAGCGGGTGTAGGAGGGGTCGGTGTTGTGGGGGTCGTCCCAGACGGGCAGGGACTGGGCCATGCACGCCTTGCGGGCGGTCTGCCGGTCGAGATGGAGGAAGGGGCGGCGGTAGCGGCCGTCGGCCCCCGAGACCGCGGCCATGCCGGACAGGGATCGGATACCGGAGCCGCGCGCGAGGCCGAGCAGGACGGTTTCGGCCTGGTCGTCGCGGGTGTGTCCGAGGAGGACCGCGGTGGCGCCGTGGCGTTCGGCGATGGCGTCCAGGGCGGTGTAGCGCGCGTCACGGGCGGCGGCCTCCGGGCCGCCGCCGCGCCCGACGGTCACGGCGACGGACTCGACCGGGTCCAGACCGAGCCCGCGCAGGCGCAGGACGACCTCCTCGGCCCGCAGCTCGGAGCCGGGCTGGAGGCCGTGGTCGACGGTGATGCCGCCGGCGCGGATGCCGAGCTTGGGGGCTTCGAAGGCGAGGGCGGAGGCGAGCGCCACGGAGTCGGCACCGCCCGAGCAGGCCACCAGCACGAGCGGCGGGGAAGGGCGCTCGTGGGGCGCGTGCCCGGCGGTCCGGTGTGCGGTCTGCTCGGTGAGGATGTCGTGGAGGACGCGGCGTACCGCCAGGCGTATCGCCGCGACCGCAGGATGGGGACCCATGTCCGGTTCCCTTCGTGAAGTTTTCGGGGGTGAGCCCAAGACCGGTCACTCAGAGTGTGTAGATGGTGACAGAAACGGGGCGTTACCCGAGCATTGCACGCCTGCCCGCAGCTCACGCTCCCTCGGACGGGTGATTGGCGAGGCGTTCACCTGCCGACGGCCGGATTCGTGTCACCGCGCTCGCGCGGGGCTCACGACTCCGCCTTCCGGTGCACCCGCGCGACCCAGTCCGCCGGTTTGGCGATCTCCGCCTTGGTCGGGAGGGTGTTCGGGGAGGTCCACACGCGGTTGAAGCCGTCCATGCCGACCTGGTCGACGACCGCCCGCACGAACCGCTCGCCGTCGCGGTACTGGCGGAGTTTGGCGTCCAGGCCCAGCATTTTGCGCAGGGCGAGGTCGAGGCGGGAGGCGCCCCTGGCCCGGCGCTGCTGGAACTTCTCGCGGATCTCCGCCACGGACGGGACGACATCCGGGCCGACGCCGTCCATCACGAAGTCGGCGTGCCCTTCCAGGAGGGACATCACCGCGGTGAGGCGGCCCAGGATCTCGCGCTGCACGGGCGTCTGCACCAACTCCACGAAGGAGCGGCCGTCGTCGCCCTCCTCGCCCTCGGGACGGCCGCCCGCGAGCGCCTGGACGGCCTCCCTGACGCGCTCCAGGACGGCCATGGGGTCGATGTCCGTCTCCCCCAGGAAAGACTGGATCTCGCCCTCCAGATGGTCGCGCAGCCAGGGCACCGCGGTGAACTGCGTGCGGTGCGTCTCCTCGTGCAGGCAGACCCAGAGGCGGAAGTCGTGGGGCTGCACGTCCAGTTCGCGCTCCACGTGCACGATGTTCGGCGCGACCAGCAGCAGGCGGCCGCCGCCGTCCTCGCCCGCCGGGAGGTCGCGGGTGGCCGGGGCGAAGGTCTCGTACTGGCCCAGGACCCGGGAGGACAGGAACGACAGGAGCATGCCCAGCTCCACGCCGGTGACCTTGCCGCCGACGGCGCTGAGCACGGCTCCGCCGGGGCTGCCCGCGCGTCGCTCCTGCATCCGGTCGAGGAGGGGCTTGAGGATCTCCCGGAACCCGGCGACGTTCGCCCGGACCCAGCCGGGCCGGTCGACGACGAGGACGGGGGTGTCGTGCACGCCCTGTTCGCCCATACGAGTAAAGCCCCGGACGTGTTCCTCCGAGGCCCTCGCGTGCCGGCGCAGCTCCGCGACGACGGCCCGGGCCTCGTCGCGGCTCACGTCGGGGCCCGGCCGCACGAGACGGGTCGCGGTCGCCACCGCAAGGTTCCAGTCGACCATCCCAGGGGATGCAGCACCACCGATGCTCGTCATGCGTCAACGGTACGTGCTCGTGCACGGGTGCGGTGAGGGGTGCGGCGCCGGGTCGGCGCCCGTGCCGGAGCCCGTGGTGCGGGTGGGGCAATGCCGTCACCGGCAGCCGCAGTCCGCCAGGGCCGCCGCCGTACGGTCCAGGGCCGCTCTGGCCGTCGTCGGGTCCATCGAGCCGCCCGTCAGGAACGCGAAGGCCAGCAGGCGGCCGTCGGTGTCCACCACCGTCCCGGCGAGCGTGTTGACGCCGGTCAGGGAGCCCGTCTTGGCGCGTACGAGGCCGATGCCCGGGCGCGTGGCGGCGTCCTCGTAGCGCTGGCTGAGCGTGCCGGTGAAACCGGCGACCGGCAGGCCGGTGAGCACCGGGCGCAGCTCGGGGTGGGACGGGGAGCCCGCGAGGGCCAGCAGGGCCGTCAGCAGGTGCGCGGTGAGCCTGTCGTTGCGGTCGAGACCGCTGCCGTCGTGGAACCGCGCGCCGGCGAGGGGGAGGCCGAGCCTCTTCAGCCGGGTGGTGATCGCGGCCGCGCCCCCTTCGAAGGTCGGCTGCCCGCCGGTGGCGAGGGCGGTCTGGCGGGCGAGGGCCTCGGCGATGTCGTTGTCGCTGGTGGTGAGCATCCGCTCGACCACGGCGGACAGGGGCGGCGACTGGACGAAGGCCAGGGTCTGCGCGCGCCGTGTGGCCTTCGAAGGTCCCGGTGCCGAGGTCGTGATGCCGCGGTCGCGCAGCAGGTCGCCGAACGTGCGGGTGGCGTCGGCCGCCGGGTCCGCGGTGCGCGCGGCCGGTCCGCTGGTGGAGCCGTCCGTGCGCCCCTCGTCGGCCATCAGGGCGGTGACGGGGGCGAGGTTGGGGTTGATCCCGATGGGGTGCAGCGCCCCGCCCTTGAACAGGGAGGTGTCGTACGAGAGCGTCACCGAGGTCAGATGACGCCGTTTCAGCGCGACGGCGGTCCGGTCGGCGAGGGTGCGCAGGCCGGCCCAGCCTCCGGCCTGCTTGCGGGCGGTCAGGGTCGGGTCGCCGCCGCCGACGAGCACCAGTTCCCTGGTGCCGGGCTCCAGGACCGCGCGCGTGGTCAGGCGGTGGTCGGGGCCGGCCGCGGAGAGCACCGCGACGGCCGTGGCGATCTTGGTGGTGGAGGCGGGGGTCAGCGGGTCGTCCGCGCCCTTGCCGTACAGGCGTGTGCCGGTGGTCACGTCGACGACCGCGGCGGAGCGCCGGGCACCGAGGGCGGCGTCGCGCAGCAGCGGGTCGAGCACGTCGGCCAGGACCTTGCCGCGCGGGGCGGACCCGGGGGCGTTCGCACCGCCGCCGAGGCCGGTCAGGACGGCCGCGGCGCTCGGCGCGGGCGCGGGTTCCCCGGCCGCCGCACCGGCACGGGGCCCGTGATCTGCACCACCCTCGCGGTCCCGCACTGTGGCCCGGTCGTGCTCGGCCGTACGCTGACCCGTGGAGTCCCAGGGACCGGCTACGGTCACGGCCCCCGCCGCGAGCGCCAGGCCCACGGTGGCGGCGACGGCCGTCAGCTGCTGGGTCGTGAGCCCTCCGGAGCGCGGGCGTACGGCATGCGCAACCCGCGTGACGTGCGGCTTCACCACACCACTGAGCCGTGCCACACGCGGTCTCACGGCGTGCGCGACCCGCACGAGATGCGGTCTCGCGGCCCGCCAAGCCCTCAGCTCTGGCACGACCACCAGCCCCTTTCGCGTTCACACATCTGCGTGAGGGACACTTAACCACCAGAACTATGTGCTGATCATGGAGGAGCGTCCGGTGGAGTTCGACGTCACGATCGAGATCCCGAAGGGTTCGCGGAACAAGTACGAGGTGGACCACGAGACCGGTCGTATCCGCCTGGACCGTCGGCTCTTCACCTCGACCAGCTACCCGGCCGACTACGGCTTCGTCGAGAACACCCTCGGCGAGGACGGCGACCCGCTGGACGCGCTCGTCCTCCTGGAGGAGCCGACCTTCCCCGGCTGCCTGATCACCTGCCGTGCGATCGGGATGTTCCGGATGACCGACGAGGCCGGCGGCGACGACAAGCTGCTGTGTGTCCCGGCGTCCGACCCGCGCGTCGAGCACCTGCGGGACATCCACCACGTCTCCGAGTTCGACCGCCTGGAGATCCAGCACTTCTTCGAGGTCTACAAGGACCTGGAGCCCGGCAAGTCCGTCGAGGGCGCGAACTGGGTGGGCCGCTCCGACGCGGAGGCCGAGATCGAGCGCTCGTACAAGCGCTTCAAGGAGCACGGCGGTCACTGACCCCGTTCCGGTCGCATCGCGGGCCGCGTGACCCCTTACGGGGTGACGCGGCCCGTTCGCGTACCGGCGCGCATACTGAGGCGCGCGGGAGGTACGTATCCGTAGGCACGGCGCGAAGGGCAGGAGAGAGGCCGGTGGCTCAGCCGGGCGCGGAGGACCGCAAGCCGCGGTCGGACGAGGCGAGGAGCGCGTTCGCGCCCCCGGGGCGGGGCGAGGGCGAGTCCGCCACGACCTCCGAGTTCGCCGTACCCGAGGGCCTCGGCGTGCCTGCGGCCGACACCGGGCCCGAGACGACGTCCGAGTTCGCCGTTCCGCGGGGGCTGGAGGTCCCGCCGCAGTCCACCGGGCCGGTGGGGTCGGCGTTCAGCCCGCCGAGCACCTACAGCGCCGGGCACGCCCCGCCCGTCTTCACCCCGCCCTCGGGGATCCCCGCCGTCCGGCTGACCAAGGACGCCCCCTGGCAGGACCGCATGCGCACGATGCTGCGCATGTCGGTGACCGAGCGGCCCGCCCCGGAACCGGTGCAGAAGACGGACGGGCCGGCCCCCGCGGTGCCGCGTGTGCTCGACCTGACCCTCCGCATCGGCGAGCTGCTGCTGGCCGGTGGCGAGGGCGCCGAGGACGTGGAGGCCGCGATGTTCGCGGTCTGCCGGTCGTACGGGCTGGACCGCTGCGAGCCGACCGTCACCTTCACGCTGCTGTCGATCTCGTACCAGCCGTCCCTGGTGGACGACCCCGTGTCCGCCTCGCGGACGGTGCGCCGGCGCGGCACCGACTACACGCGCCTGGCGGCGGTGTACCGGCTCGTGGACGACCTCAGCGACCCGGAGGCGGCGATCTCCCTGGAGGAGGCGTACCGGCGGCTCGCCGAGATCCGCCGCAACCGCCACCCCTACCCCGGCTGGGCGCTGACCGGGGCGAGCGGGCTGCTGGCGGGTGCGGCGTCCGTCCTGGTCGGCGGTGGCCTCGTCGTCTTCGTCGCAGCCGCGCTGGGCGCGATGCTCGGCGACCGGCTGGCGTGGCTGTTCGCGGGACGCGGGCTACCGGAGTTCTACCAGTTCACCGTGGCCGCCATGCCCCCGGCCGCGATCGGCGTCGCGCTCACGCTCGCCCATGTCGACGTGAAGGCGTCCGCGGTGATCACCGGCGGGCTGTTCGCGCTGCTGCCCGGGCGAGCGCTGGTGGCGGGCGTGCAGGACGGGCTGACCGGCTTCTACATCACCGCGTCCGCGCGCCTGCTGGAGGTCATGTACTTCTTCGTGGGCATCGTCGTCGGCGTGCTCGTGGTCCTGTACTTCGGGGTGAAGGTGGGCGCCCAGCTCGACCCGGACGCGGCCCTGAGCCCGTCCGGGCGGCCGGCCGTGCAGCTCGTCGCGTCGATGCTCCTGTCCCTGACGTTCGCGGTACTGCTCCAGCAGGAGCGGTCCACCGTGCTGTGGGTGACCCTCAACGGGGGTGTCGCCTGGAGCGTGTACGGCGCGCTGCACTACCCGGGCGGCATCTCGCCGGTCGCCTCCACGGCGGTCGCGGCGGGTCTGGTGGGCCTTTTCGGGCAGGTGCTCTCGCGCTACCGGTTCGCGTCCGCGCTGCCGTACACGACGGCCGCGATCGGGCCGCTGCTGCCCGGCTCGGCGACCTACTTCGGGCTGCTGTCGATCGCCCAGAACCACGTCGACAAGGGTCTGGTGTCCCTGGCCAACGCCGCCTCGCTCGCCATGGCCATCGCGATCGGCGTGAACCTGGGGTCGGAGATCTCCCGGCTGTTCCTGCGGGTCGGCTTCGCCGGGGGGCGGAAGGCGGCGAAGCGGACCCGGGGGTTCTGACCAGTGTGAGTTCAAGGCCGGTCCAGCTCGATCGTGTGATGGCCGGCTTCCAGCCTTACGGCGTCACGAGCAGGCCGGGGCAGCGTGGTCGTGCGATGTGGAACGCCGGGTGCAGTGCCGGCGCCCGGGGCCCTGCTCCACCGGGAAGATGGTTCAGGGCCTCCCCGTCGCCCCTGGCCGCATCCGTATGGCCAGGTCGTAACGGAACCGGCCTCCCGGGACCGGACCGCGCACAGGATGCGTGTCGCCGCCCCGGGGACGAATACGCCGGGGACCAGTGCGCCCAAGACCGTTCGGGGCGTGCCAGGGGGCGGATCGACTCCCGCTCACTGCTCAGGAACGGTACTGCTGGTAGCCGTAACCCTGGCGCTGGTCGTAAGGCTGCTGGCCGTAGCCCTGGTGCTGATCGTAAGGCTGCTGGTCGTACGGCTGCTGGTCGCCCCCCTGGTGCTGGTCGTACGGCTGCTGCTCGTACGGCTGCTGGCCGTAGCCCTGGTGCTGATCGTAAGGCTGCTGCTCGTACGGCTGCTGGCCGTAGCCCTGGTGCTGCTCGTACGGCTGCGCATCCTGGGGGTGGCCCTGGCCCCGGTGGGCGGGGGTCACGCGGCGCAGCTGGGTCGTGGCGTCGTCCATGACCGGCGGTTGCTGGAAGGACTCCTGCCGCCGGTCCTGGTCCTGGTCCTGCTGCGGGGTGCCGCTCGCCTTGGAACGGGCCCGGAGGAACTCGATGACGATCGGGACCACCGAGACGAGGACGATCAGGATGAGGATCGCCTCGATGTTGTTCTTGACGAGGCCGATGTTGCCCAGCCAGGAGCCGAGCAGGGTGACGCCGGTGCCCCAGATCACACCGCCGATGACGTTGAAGACCAGGAAGGAGCGGTACTTCATGCCGCTGACGCCGGCGATGATCGGCGTGAACGTGCGCACGATGGGCACGAAACGGGCCAGCACCAGGGACTTGGGGCCGTACTTCTCGAAGAACTCGTGGGCTTTGGTGACGTTCTCCTGCTTGAAGAGACGGGAGTCCGGGCGGTTGAAGAGGGAGGGGCCGACCTTCTTGCCGAACATGTAGCCCGCCTGGTCGCCCAGGATCGCGGCGGCGCAGATGAGCGCGACGGCCCCCCACAGGGGGAAGTCGAGCTGGTGCGACGTGATCAGCAGGCCGCAGGTGAACAGCAGCGAGTCACCCGGCAGGAAGAAGCCGATGAGCAGGCCCGACTCGGCGAAGACGATGAGGAGCAGGCCCCAGATCCCGAAGGTGTCCAGCAGGTAGTTCGGATCCAGCCAGCTCGGTCCGAGTGCAAGCGTCGTCACGGTTCCGGGCTCCTGAGGGGGTGAGGTGGGGTGCGGCGTGCTGAGGGCGGCCGACACGCGGGCGATGGCCGGACAAAGCTATCAACGCATGGTGCCCCCACCGGGTTCCACCGGTGGCTCCCGGCGGGGGACCGAGGCGGCGGGACCCGGCCCGGCGCAGGACCTGCCGGGCGCCTGGGCCGGAGGCCGGATCAGCCGGCGCGGCGGGCCGTGTTCGCCGCGATCGCGTCCCTGAGGTGTACTGCGAGGCCCGGCCGCATGGAGTCGTAGTACGCCTTGAAGCGTTCGTCGGAGACGTACATCTCCCCGAGGCACCGGTGGAGCTCGTACGAGCACTCGTAGAACCACGTGCGGATGTGCCGGCGGTGCTCCTCGGCCATATCCATGGCCTGCTCCCCGGTCGGGGGCTCACCGGCGGCCATCAGCGCGCCGTAGCGCTCGCTCCATGAGGCCATCTCGGCCTGGATGTGCTTCCAGTCCTCCTTGGTGTAGCGGGCGGTGCGGCGCTGCGACTCGGCGTACTCCTCGGTGCCGCCCCAGCGCTGTTCCGCCTCTTCCGCGTACTGCTCCGGATCCTTGTCCCCGAAGACCTCGAACTTCTCCTCGGGTGTGAGGTTGATGCCCATCTTGCGTGCCTCCATGGCGTGCTCCACGGCCGCCGCCATCTTCTGCAGCTTCTCGATCCGGGCGGTCAGCAGCTCGTGCTGGCGGCGCAGATGCGCGCGCGGGTCCGCGTCCGGGTCGTCGAGCAGGGCGGCGACCTCGTCGAGCGGAAAGCCGAGCTCCCGGTAGAACAGGATCTGCTGCAGCCGGTCGAGGTCGGCGTCGCCGTAACGGCGGTGACCGGCATGGGTGCGCTCGCCGGGGACGAGCAGGCCGATCTCGTCGTAGTGGTGCAGCGTGCGCACGGTCACGCCGGCGAAACCGGCGACCTGGCCCACCGAGTAGCTCACGTCCGCTCCCTTCTGGGTACGCGCCTCAGGCTGCGGCCTCACGTCACGTGAGGTGCAAGCGGCATTTCCCCCGGGGCCCGCGACCACCGCGCCACGGTAGGGGAGGGGACCAGTCTGCTGTGCCGGGCACCGCGCTCAGATGAACGGGTGAAACACCGGCCGCCGGCGCCCCGACGGGCCCCGCCAATCCTGCCGCCCGGCCCGGCGCTCCGGTCCGATGAACGCAGGGCGCTCCCCGAGCCGCCGCCGCACCCGTGGACGCGCCCTGCCGACCCGATGGGAGACGAGAGACCATGCCCCTCCACCGTGGCCCGGAAGAGCGCGACGAGCGCCCCCGGTCGATGAACCCCTTCTTCGGTGAGGCGAACCCGGTCGTCGAGATGACCGAGGCGCCGCCCAGGCACCGGCTGCCCACGGGCCCGATGCCGCCCGCGACCGCGTGCCAGCTGGTCCACGACGAGCTGATGCTGGACGGCAACGCACGGCTGAACCTCGCCACCTTCGTCACCACCTGGATGGAGGCCGAGGCGCGGTCCCTGATGGCCGAATGCAACGACAAGAACATGATCGACAAGGACGAGTACCCGCGCACCGCCGAGCTGGAGCGCCGTTGCGTGGCGATGCTCGCCCACCTGTGGAACGCGCCGGACCCGCAGTCGGTCGTGGGCTGTTCGACGACCGGTTCGAGCGAGGCGTGCATGCTGGCCGGGATGGCGCTGAAGCGACGCTGGGCGCGGCGCAACGCGGACCGCTACCCGTCCGGGGACGCCCGTCCGAACCTGGTCATGGGTGTCAACGTCCAGGTCTGCTGGGAGAAGTTCTGCACCTTCTGGGAGGTCGAGGCGCGCCAGGTGCCCATGGAGGGCGACCGGTTCCATCTGGACCCGCAGGCCGCCGCCGAACTGTGCGACGAGAACACGATCGGGGTCGTCGGCATCCTCGGCTCCACCTTCGACGGCTCCTATGAGCCGATCGCCGAGCTGTGCGCCGCCCTGGACGGCCTGCAGGAGCGCACCGGGCTGGACATCCCCGTGCACGTGGACGGCGCGTCGGGGGCGATGGTCGCGCCCTTCCTCGACGAGGACCTGGTGTGGGACTTCAGGCTGCCGCGGGTCGCGTCGATCAACACCTCCGGCCACAAGTACGGGCTGGTGTACCCGGGCGTGGGCTGGGCGCTGTGGCGCGACCGGAACGCCCTGCCCGAGGAACTCGTCTTCCGGGTCAGCTATCTGGGCGGCGACATGCCGACCTTCGCGCTCAACTTCTCCCGGCCTGGCGCCCAGGTCGTCGGGCAGTACTACACATTCCTGCGGCTGGGGCGGGAGGGCTACCGGGCGGTACAGCAGACGACGCGGAACGTGGCGCGGGGGCTCGCCGAGCGAGTGGAGGCGCTGGGCGACTTCCGCCTCCTCACCCGCGGCGACGAGCTGCCGGTGTTCGCGTTCACCACCGCGCCCGGGGTGAGGGCGTACGACGTCTTCGACGTCTCACGGCGCATCCGCCAGCACGGCTGGCTGGTGCCCGCGTACACCTTCCCGGCCAACCGCCAGGACCTGTCGGTGCTGCGGATCGTGTGCCGCAACGGCTTCTCGACGGACCTCGCCGACCTGTTCGTCGAGGACCTGGCCCGCCTGCTGCCGGATCTGCGCCGGCAGCCTCGTCCGATGACCCGTGACAAGCAGGCGGCCACCGGCTTCCACCACTGACACCGGGACGACGCCGGCCCCGCGCCGGCGCCCGACACCCGAAACGGCGGGGGCCGGGACCTCTCCGTCCGTGTTCCTCGGCGCCCTGTCGGTGGTTGACCGAGCGGGGCCCGGCGTCGGACCCCTCGTGCGCGCCCCAGCGCTCCAGAACGGGCGTCAGCCCCAGGACGTCCCGTGCTCCAGGGCCACCAGCTCGAACGCCGTCTTCCCGTCCAGTGACTCGCGGATGATGTCCGCGTGCCCCGCGTGCCGGGCCGTCTCGCGGATCAGGTGGAGCATCAGCCATCGCATCGAGACCCTGCCCTCCGGCGGGAACCCGGGGTCGTCCGGCAGCGCGAAGGTGTCGTCGAGGCTCGGCACCGAGCGGATGAACGCCTCGGTCTCGTCCGCGACCTTCGCCCAGTGGGCGAGTTGGGACTCGACCGTCTCGTCCCCCCATGGGCCTGAAGCACTCGTCCCAGTTCGACTGGTCGCGGCGGACCACCGGCTGCTCGCCCCCGGCGCGGGCGATCCAGCCCTGCTCGACCTCGGCGGCGTGCCTGAGCAGGCCGGACAGCGACAGTTCACCGGCGGTGGGGCGGGAGGCCGCCTGCTCCTCCGTCAGACCGAGCAGGGCCCGGCGGATGCCGCCGCGCTGCTCCTCCAGGAAGGAGAGCAGCGCTCCGCGCTCGTCGCCCTGGGTCTCCGCGGGCACATGAGTGACCATGACCGGCCGCCTTTCGTCGGTTCCAGCGCCGCCTTTCGTCGGTTCCAGCGAGGTGTTCCTCCTCTGCCTGACACCGACGACGCTACGGGCCCTTGCGGTCAGATCCTGTCCGCAAGGGCCCGTCACCGGCGATCCGGCCGGGAATCAGAACGGGAACCGGCTGCGGCCGTGCTGCACCGAGATCCACTTCTGCGTGGTGAACGCCTCGATCGTCGTCTGGCCGTTCAGCCGGCCGATGCCCGAGTGCTTCTCGCCGCCGAAGGGGACGAGCGGCTCGTCGTGGACCGTGCCGTCGTTCACGTGGAACATGCCCGTGTCGATCTGCTTGGCAAAGGCCACCCCGCGCTCGACGTCGGCGGTGTGGACGGCGCCGCTGAGGCCGTACGGGGTGTCGTTGACGATGCGGACGGCCTCCTCCTCGCCGTCGAAGGGGACGAGGAGGGCGACCGGGCCGAAGATCTCCTGCTGGAGGATCGGGGAGTCGGCGGGAACGTCCGTCAGGACGGTCGGCTCGATCAGGTTGTCGGTGGTCGAGCCGTGCACGAGCGCCGTGGCGCCTTCCGCGATGGCCTGCTCGACCGCGCCCGAGATGGCGTCCGCCTGCGAGGAGTTGATGACCGGGCCGACGACGGTCTCCGGGTCGCGCGGGTCGCCCGCCTTGAGCGACTTCACCTTCGCGACGAACTTCTCGGTGAACTCCTCCAGCAGCGAGCGGTCCACCAGGACACGGTTGGCGGCCATGCAGACCTGGCCCTGGTGCACATACCGGCTGAAGACGGCCGCGTCGACGGCGTAGTCGACGTCCGCGTCGTCCAGGACCACCAGCGCGCTGTTGCCGCCGAGTTCGAGGACGGAGCGCTTGAAGAGCGAGGCGCAGACGGTCGCGACGTGGCGGCCCACCTTGTCGGAGCCGGTGAAGGAGATCACCTTCGGGACCGGGTGCTCCAGGAACGCGTCGCCTATCTCCGCTATGTCGGTGATCACGACGTTCAGCAGGCCGCCCGGGAGCCCGGCCTCCTCGAAGATCCTGGCGACCAGGGAGCCGCCGACGACCGGCGTGTTCTGGTGCGGCTTGAGGACGACGCCGTTGCCGAGCGCGAGCGCCGGCGCGACGGACTTGATCGCCAGCAGGAAGGGGAAGTTGAACGGGCTGATCACACCGACGACACCGACGGGCACGCGGTAGAGGCGGTTCTCCTTCCCGTCGATCGGCGAGGGGAGGATCCTGCCCTCGGGGCGCAGCGCCAGCTGGATCGACTCGCGCAGGAACTCCCTGGCGAGGTGCAGTTCGAAGGCGGCCTTCAGACGCGTACCGCCCAGCTCGGCGATGATCGCCTCGGTGATCTCCGGCTCGCGGTCCTCGATGACCCGCAGGGCCTTCTCGAACACCGCGCGGCGCGTGTACGGGTTGGTGGCGGCCCACTCCTTCTGGGCGGCCGCGGCGGCCCGGTACGCCTCGTCGACCTCGTCGACCGTGGCGATGGTGATGGACGCGAGCTTCTCGCCGTCGTAGGGGTTGAAGTCGATGATGTCCCAGGAGCCCGTTCCCCGGCGCCACTCACCGCCGATGTACTGCTGAGCCAGATCGGTGAAGTAGGACGACATGTGATTCCTCAATCCCTCGCAGCCGAAGCAGACACCCGTTCACGTACGTGATCACGTCAAGCCTGAATGTGCGTCATCGTACTTGTGATGGAAGGGAGTTGGAGGACACCTCGGGACACTCTGTGAAGACTCTCAGGACAGTTGCAGCAGCCCCCGCAGCAGATCGCGGCTTTCGTCCGGTCCGGGACCGTCCTGCTGCAGCTGCTTCATCGCGGTCTCGTACTGGGTGACGTCCTCACGCTTGTCGAGGTACAGGGCGCTGGTGAGCTGCTCCATATAGACGACGTCGGACAGATCGGACTCGGGGAAGCTCAGGATGGTGAAGGATCCGCTCTCACCCGAGTGCCCGCCGAGACTGAACGGCATGACCTGCAGCCGCACGTTGGACCGCTCCGAGATGTCGATCAGGTGCTGGAGCTGACCGCGCATCACCTGCCGGCCGCCGTAGGGGCGGCGCAGGGCGGCCTCGTCGAGCACGACGTCGAACTGCGGGGCCCTCTCCGAAACGAGGTACTTCTGCCGTTCGAGCCGCAGCGCCACACGCCGGTCGATGTCCGCGGCGCTCGCCCCCTTCATCCCGCGGGCGACGACCGCGTGCGCGTACGCCTCGGTCTGCAGCAGGCCGTGCACGAACTGGACCTCGTACGACCGGATGTGGTGCGCCGCGCCCTCCAGGCCGACATACGTGGGGAACCAGCTGGGCAGGACGTCGGAGTAGCTGTGCCACCACCCGGCGACGTTGGCCTCCCTGGCCAGGGAGAGCAGGGAGGTGCGCTCGACCTCGTCGGTGATCCCGTACAGCGTCAGCAGGTCCTCGACATCCCGCGTCTTGAAGCTCACCCGTCCCAACTCCATACGGCTGATCTTCGACTCCGAGGCCCGGATCGAGTAGCCGGCCGCTTCCCTGGTGATGCCGCGCGCCTCTCGCAGGCGCCTGAGATGGGATCCCAGCAGAATGCGCCGTACCACCGACCCGCTCGAGTCCCCAGCGCTCACTTCGTCAACCTCCCCAACCATCCTTCAGATCGCGCAGTCTGCCACTAAAACACTTCGAGCAGTACTCGTGTGGTTACAGAAATGGAAAGGAGTCAATGAATGAGACAGGGGGAGAGCGCGGGAGGAGCGAGCAACGGGGAAGAAAGTGACCGAAGAAATACATGGAAAGTAGTACAGGGGCGGTCAACTCCGGCGCGTGCACGTGCATCTGCCCTTGCATCTGCCTGACTCATCCGAAACCATGGTCCCGCGCCACCGCTGCATCGCCACGACCGCGAACACCCGGGAGTGCCTCGCATGGGGACGGATGGATCGACCATGCTCGAGCCCTTACGGCAGGGACTTCCGCCGCTCGACCCCGCCGCCGTGTCCAGCGCAACCTCCTGCGCCCTGTCCTCCCGTCTCGAAGCGGTGCGCGAGGCACGGCAGTTCGCCCGAAGAACCCTGTGCCAGTGGGATGTGGGCGAGCGCTCCGACGACATCTGCCTCGTGGTCTCCGAACTCGTGACCAACGCGCTGCGGCATGCGCTGCCCTCGCCGGCCACGCACCGCTGCGAGCAGGACCCGCCGGTGCGGCTGCATCTGATGCGCTGGACCACGCGCCTGGTGTGCGCCGTGCGCGACCCCAGTTACGACAGTCCGGTCGCGGGCGACTCGGAGGACTTCTCTGCGGAGTCGGGGCGCGGGCTGTTCCTGGTGGACTCGTTCGCCGACGGCTGGGGCTGGCATCCGCTGGCGGGCACACTGAGCGGCAAGGTGGTCTGGGCGCTGTTCCAGCTGCCGTCCGCACCGAAGTACACGAAGTGACACCGCGCGGCCCTTTCCGTGGCCGCGGTTCTACGCGCGTTACGGCCTGCGGCACGCCGACGCGCCGCAGGCCGGCCGCCGTCGCGGACGACAGAGCCGCCACAGGCCCCGGATCTACGCGTGTTACACAATCAGGTGGTCGAACTCGCCGTCCTTGACGCCCAGCAGCATCGCCTCGATCTCCGCGCGGGTGTATACCAGCGCGGGCCCGTCGGGGAAGCGCGAGTTCCGCACCGCCACCTCTCCCCCGGGCAGCCGGGCGAACTCCACGCATGACCCCTGCGAGTTGCTGTGCCTGCTCTTCTGCCAGGCCACTCCGTGCAGTCTCGTCGCAGCCATGCCGTTGTACACGTCATCCACGTCGCACACGTCGTGGTCCACAGGTCGCTCCCCGGGTGGTGCATTTGGCTGGTACGGCCATTGATGCAGAGGTCAACTTCCCCGGATCATAGCCCTGTTCACATGCAGATGCATGGGCAGATGCACGTGCACGGGGGGTGTTCCTGCAGTTACAGCTTTTACAGTCCCTTGACTACAGCCCGGCCTCCGCCTGACTACACACGGTCAAGCGTCTGCCCCGGAGTCCGCATCGCACGCGTTCTCCAGCCCCGTCCACGATCTTCCGCGCCATCACCTGTGCCGGTCGTCCGGGTCCGAACCCCTTCACACATCAGAGAGAGACGCGTTCCACGCCGTCTGTGTTCCAAACTCCCGCACTCCCGCCTACCGGTCGGCTCTCAGGGAAGGGCGCCGTCGGCGCCCACGTGAGCGAGCGCACGCGGGCCGCCTCCCCGAAGTCCCCCCAACCCTCCTGGTAGCTTGCTGCGATCGTTCCCGCGATCGTTCGCGCGACCCCATATCGACGGCACCGTTGGGAGACACCAGTGACTTCGGCGACCCATGTCACGCGTCTGCAGCCACGCGCCGCGCTCACGGCCGCGGGTCTCGCGGCCGCGCTCGTGCTCACCGGCTGCAGCAGCGACTCCGGAACCGACGGATCCGCACACGGCGACTCCTCGACACCGAGCGCGTCCGCGCCGGACACCGGCGGCGACTCCGGCACTCCCACCGGCAAGCCCGGCAAGCTGGAGGGCAGCTGGCTGGCCACGACCGGCGGCAAGGCCGTGGCCCTGGTGATCAACGGCAAGCAGGCCGGGCTCTTCGCGACGGGCGGCACCGTGTGCAGCGGGACCGCGGGCGAGGAGGCGGGCACGCAGATGATCCACCTCAAGTGCACGGACGGCAGCAAGGACCGCGGCACCGGCATGGTCGACTCCGTGAACTCCACGACCATGAAGGTGACATGGCAGGGCGGCGGCATCGGTACGGAGACGTACACGAGGTCCGAGGGCGGCACACTGCCGAGCGGCCTGCCGACGGCGAGCCTGGGCTCCTGACGCCCCACACCTCGTTCAGCTCCCCGGCTTCCGCGCCCCAGTGTCGACGGCCATGGGCGGGACGGCCGTGCCGAGGGCCTCGGTGAGGCCCCCCAGGGTGTCCAGGATCAGGCGCCGGCTCCCCGGCGGACGACCCCGCCCTGGACGAACAGCCACAGGCTCGCCGCGATCACCAGCGCGAGTCCCGCCGCCGCGCAGCACGACCGGCGGCTCCAGTCGCGTCCGCTCGATCCTCAACCCCGAGCGCGCGGCCTCCTTCAGCGCCCGCTGCCAGCCCATTCCGTCAGCGTACGGGGGCATACGTGGCGAACGGCGCGCTTCACCGCCGGGACGTGTGCGGTGGGGAAGGCCGCGCAACGCCCTGCCGTCCGTCTGCGTGGTGATCCATGAGCACCGTCAGCGAATCGAAGGACCCCCATGCGCGCTCTGCCCGTCCCCCTCGCCGTCACCGCCCTCGTCGCGGCCCTCGCCCTGACCGCCTGCGACGGCAAGAGCGACGACGACGGCGAGAAGGCCGCCGGCTGCCCGATCGCCGTCGTGGTCGGCCCCGGCAACGCCGCCACCACGGCCGGCGACACCGGCAACGTCCCCGTCACCCTCACCAACCGCGGCACCGGGGCGTGCACCTTCGAGGGCTTTCCCGGGATCGAACTGCGCAGCGGCGACGCCGGCTGGAAGGTCCCCGAGGAGAAGGGCGCGAAACCGGTGAAGGTGACGCTGCGCAAGGACGAGACGGCGGCCTTCACCATCACCTACGTCCGCGGCAGGACCGGCGGCCGGCTCAGCGCCGCGGTGAAGACCCTGACGGTCACGGTTCCCGGCGCCGACGGACCGGGCAGCCACCCGTGGTCGTACGGCGAGGTGGCGCTGAAGGACCCGGACACGCCCGACGCCTCGGTGAGCCCGATCCAGGTCGCGGGCGACTGACCGCGGCGCACACACCATGCGCCCGGCCGTCACACCATGTGCCCGGTGCCGGCCGCGGCCGGCACCGGGCGCTCAGGGGAGCCGGGGCCGCCCCGCGACCTGCGCCCGGTCGGCGGCCGCGGCACCCTGCTCCCATCCGGCCGCGTCACCGGCGCCGCGCAGCCGGGTGGTGACCGTGTCCGGGAACATCCGCTCCATGCGGTCCGCGACGGCCACCTCCCGGGCCGCCAGCACCGGCAGCAGCCCGCCCTCGCTCCCGGCCGTCTGCCCCTCGGCGGCGGCCCGCAGCCGGTCGCCGATCCGGTGCGCGTACGCGGCCAGGAAAGACTGCCGAAACGTCTTCGTACGCCTGCGGCCACCCTTGCGCTGCGCCGCCTCCGCCGTCGTCATCGCGGCGGTGGCCTGCACGAGCAGCGAGGCGTAGAGGAGTTCGACGGCCTCCAGGTCGGCCTCGAAGCCGATGACCGTGGAGAACCCGAGCGCCTCGTGCCACACGGCCCGGCAGCGGTTGGCGGCCGCCACCGCGTCCAGGAGCACCGCCTTGGCCGTCTCGTACGGCGGCTCCACGCCGAGACGGCAGGCGCCGGGCGCGTCCTGGGCGTGCGTACGGGCCGCGAGCAGCGCCTCGTCGACGCTGTGCCGCGCCATCAGCTCCTGCGCCTTGGCGCTGAGGGCCTCCGCCTCCTCCGGATATCCGGTGGCCTCCGCCTTGGCGAGCAGGGCGCGGATGCGAGTGAGCGCGCGGGACTCCGGCTGCCGCGGGCCGGCTGACCGCCGGGGCGCGTCGAGGGGTTCGAGCGCGGGCAGGCGCAGCAGCAGGCGGTACAGCTCCAGGACGGCGGTGGCGTGCGAGAAACGGTCGGCGGCGCGCGGGGGTCGCGGCTCCAGCTCCCGGAGCTGGGCCGCCCAGCGCGGGCCGGGGGACGGCCGCTCCCCCGCCTCCCGGAGGATCAGCGCCGACACGAGACGGACGTGGAGGTCGTCGAGTTCGCGGCGCACGATGCGTACCAGGTCGGCGGGCTGCCAGCCGCGCCGCCAGGCCGCGGCGACGAACTGCTCCCCGCGCCGGGCCAGTTCGCCGTCGGCCGCGGGATCGGCGGCGAGCAGCGAGGCACCGGTGTCCAGGGCCGCGTCGGTGTCGTCGTAGAGGGAGGTCCGCAAGGCGCGGTCCACCGTGGTCGTCGTACTCACACGTTCGATCGTGACACGGGGCGCGCCGCGGCCCGCCGTCGTCTCAGCCGCCGGAATCCGTTCGGCGCCCCGGTCCGCGCAGGAGCCCACCATGTCAACCTCGGGTTGACGCGAGAGAAGGTGTCAACCTACCGTTGACGCATGACGGAGAAGTCCAACCCCACAGCGAACGTGCGTCTCGACGACCTCATCGAAGCCGTCAAGAAGGTGCACACCGATGCGCTCGACCAGCTCCAGGACGCGGTGATCGCCGCGGAGCACCTCGGCGACGTGGCGGACCATCTGATCGGCCACTTCGTGGACCAGGCCCGGCGCTCGGGCGCGTCCTGGACCGAGATCGGCCGGAGCATGGGCGTGACCCGGCAGGCGGCCCAGAAGCGCTTCGTGCCCAAGGAGTCCGCCGACCTCGACCCCGGCCAGGCGTTCAGCCGCTACACCCCCCGCGCACGGAACGCGGTCATGGCCGCGCACGACGCGGCGAAGGCCGCCGGCAACGCGGAGACCGTCCCCGAGCACCTCGTCCTGGGGCTGCTCGCCGAGCCTGAGGCGCTCGCGGCCCAGGCGATCGTCGCGCAGGGCGTCTCCCTCGCCGCGGTGCGCGAGGCGGCGGCCGCCGCGCTCCCCGGCCCGGCCGAGGAGGTCCCGGCACTCGTCCCCTACACCGCCGCCGCGAAGAAGACCCTCGAACTCACCTTCCGCGAGGCCCTCCGCCTGGGCCACGACCACATCGGCACCGAGCACATCCTCCTCGCCCTGCTCGAACTGGAGAACGGCGAGGGCCTGCTCACCGGCCTCGGCCTCGACAAGACGACGGCCGAGGAGCACGTCCTGAGGGAACTGGCCGGGATCACCAAGGCCCTCAAGGACCGCAAACAGCAGGACTGAGACGGCCCGTCCGGTCCGAAGCGCCACGTCAGGGCCCGTTGTCAGTGCCCCCTGGCACACTCGCGACATGACCGGGCGCTGGGCTCTCGCTCCGGCCGGGGACGGCGGCGCGGAGGTCGCCGCCCTCGGCCCGGACGGGATGCTCGCCGGGCCCGTGGTCAGGGAGGGGGATCTCGCCGAGGCCGTGCGGGCCCGGCCCGGGGTCACCCGATGGGTGTGGCGGTCCACCGCCGACGTCCAGCCGCGTCTGCTCACCGCGGGGGTGCGAGTCGACCGGTGCTACGACGTCGAGGCCGCCGAGACCCTCCTCCTCGGCCATGAGGGCCGCCTCGGCGAACCCCGGTCGGCGGCCGCAGCGCTGGCCCGGCTGCGCGGCGGCCCCGTACCCCCGGATCCCCCGCCGCGCTCCGCCGAACCCGGCGCCCAGTCCTCCCTCTTCGAGCCGAGCCCCCTCCGGGTCCCCCTGGAGGACCTGGTCGAGGTGTACGCCGGACAGCAGCGCCGGCACGACGCCACCGCGCACCCCGAGCGCATGCGACTGCTCACCGCCGCCGAGTCGGCCGGAATGCTGGTGGCCTCCGAGATGAACCGGGCCGGGCTGCCGTGGAGCGCGGACGTCCACCGCGCGCTGCTGCACGACCTGCTCGGCGAGCGGTACGCGGGCGGCGGCGAGCCCCGGCGACTGGCCGACCTGGCCGACGAGGTGTCGGCCGCCTTCGGCCGCCGGGTCCGGCCCGACCTGCCGGCCGATGTCGTCAAGGCCTTCGCGCAGGCCGGGATCCGGGTGCGCTCCACCCGCCGCCGGGAGATCGAGTCCGTCGACCACCCCGCGGTGAAGCCCCTGCTGGAGTACAAGAGGCTGTACCGCATCTGGGTCGCCCACGGCTGGTCCTGGCTCCAGGACTGGGTGCGCGACGGCCGCTTCCGGCCCGAGTACCTGCCGGGCGGCACGGTCACCGGCCGCTGGGTCACCAACGGCGGCGGCGCCCTGCAGATCCCCAAGGTCGTCCGGCGCGCCGCCGTCGCCGACCCCGGCTGGCGGCTGGTGGTGGCCGACGCCGCCCAGATGGAGCCGCGCGTGCTGGCCGCGATCTCGCGCGACCCCGCCTTCATGGAGGTCGCGGGCCGCGAGAGCGACCTCTACCAGTCGGTGTCGGACCGGGCGTTCTCCGGCGACCGCGCCCAGGCCAAGCTCGCCGTGCTCGGCGCGATCTACGGCCAGACGTCCGGCGACGGCCTGAAGAACCTCGCCGCGCTGCGCCGGCGCTTCCCCCGGGCCGTCGCGTACGTCGACGACGCGGCCCGCGCGGGCGAGGAGGGCCGGCTGGTGCGGACCTGGCTCGGGCGCACGTCACCGCCGGCCGCCGAAGCCGCGCGGGACGCGACGGAGGAGGCCGGCATCCCGCAGGAGGACGACCCGGCGAACCCGGCCGGGCGCGCCCGCGGCCGCTTCGCACGCAACTTCGTCGTGCAGGGCAGCGCCGCCGACTGGGCCCTGCTGCTGCTCGCCGCCCTGCGCCGCGCCTGCGCGGACCTCGCCGCCGAGCTCGTCTTCTTCCAGCACGACGAGGTGATCGTGCACTGCCCGGCCGAGGAGGCGGACACGGTGGTCGCGGCGATCCGGGAGGCGTCCGACCTGGCGATGCGGCTGACGTTCGGTGAGACACCGGTGCGGATCCCGTTCTCGACGGCCGTGGTGGAGTGCTACGCGGACGCGAAGTAGCGCTGTGCGGACGCCAAGTGGGTCCCTGTGCGGGGGCGGGTGCGAAAACCGGCCGGCGGCGTCCCGCCCCTCAGCGCGTCCATGAACACGTCGACGGGGACGGCCCGGCCCGCTCCGGCGACAACGCGACCAGCGGGGCCCGCACCTTGCCACTGCCGATCGGCCGGACCCCGCCGTCGGCGCCGTACACGACAGGTGGACCCAGCAGTCCGAACCGCAGCCCGTGCCGCACAGCCGCCCGCCGCCCTTCCGCACACCCGGTCGCCGTGCCTCGCGCCGCCGTGCGGCGAACGTCCTCCGACCGGCTCACGAGTGTCCCGAGAATCGTCGGCCGCATGTCAGCCATCTGCTGGCCTGACCTGATGTGGACGACCGGGTCCTTCGTCGTTCCCGGGCCTCTCGCAGACGGGAGAACCGCTCGGCGGCCGGCGACCGCCCGTGGACCGCGGGAGCCTTCGGGGCAGTAGGGGGTGTTTCGAAAGTCCTGTGCGGTGCCCGCGGTGTCCGGTGCGTGCTCTCGGCGTGCCGGACGAAAGCCCTCGTACTGGACGTACTCGGGGTTTCGGCCGGTGCGGCGAGTGGGGGTGCCCCCTGCTCGAAGAGCTTGGAGGAGCGTGCCGGGCGCCGTGGGTGCTGTGCGGGACTTACGAAACACCCCCTAGAGGACCGGTGGCCTGCCGAGCCTGGTCAGCCGCCACACCGTGCGCCAGCGCATGGGCCGGCGCTCGCCGCCCGGCGTCCGCAGCCCCTCCACGAACCCGCCGAACCACGCCTTCAGCCCGCCCGCCGATCGCGCCCGCAGGAGGGTCACGGCGATCCACACCCCCAGGTGCACGGGGATGAGCGGAAGGGGCAGCCGCCGCCGCACGAGCCACACGCGGTTGCGCGCCGTGACCCGGTGGTAGATGGCGTGCCGGGCGGGCGACGTCTTCGGGTGCTGGAGCAGCAGTTCGGGCGCGTAGAGGATGGTCCAGCCGGCGTCCACGGCCCGCCACGCGAGATCCGTCTCCTCGTGCGCGAAGAAGAACTCGGCGGGCCAGTCGCCGGTCTCGGCGAGCATCGCCGTCGACAGCGCGTGCCCGCCGCCGAGGAAGCCGGTGACCGGTCCGCCGCGCATCGGATCGGCTGCCCCGACCCGCGGCACGTGCCGCCGCTGCGTCTCACCGTGCTCGTCGGCGATGCGGAACCCGACGATGCCGAGCCGCGGGTCCGCGGCGTACAGATCCCGGACGCGTCGCAGTACGTCGGCATCGACGAGCAGCCCGTCGTCATCGAGTTCGACCACGACGTCGATGTCCCCGAATTCGCGCAGCCTGGCGAGGGCCACGTTGCGGCCGCCGGGGCAGCCGAGGTTCTCGTCCACCTCGATACGGGTGACCTCACCGGGAAGGCCGAGGCGCCGGGCGAACTCGGGCAGGGGGCAGCCGTTGCCGACGATGACGATGCGGTCGGGCGCGAGGTCCTGTTTGGCCACGGACGTGAGGAGGGCGTCGACCTCCGCGGGCCGGTTGCCCATCGTCACGACGGCGACGGCGATCCGGGGCCCCGACCCCTGCTGCGCCTGCGACACGACACCACCCTTTCCCGGCCGACGACAGTGCACGCGATGCTAGCCGTTCACCAAGAGGACGCCTGATGGCCTCCGGTTCTCCGCGCACCCGATGATTTTTCGGAACCGGGCGGGCCCGCGCCACCGCTGCGGCGCCCCGCGCGGGCCGCCGCTGCCCTCCGGTCCCGCGCACGGCGCCCGGAAGAAGAACGGAACGTCACACATTCCCCATCCGCGAATACCGACACCCCACCCCTCCACGGCAATACGCGATGCACACCGCCAGAATTCACGCACGGCCGAGCGCACCCTGGCAAAGATTCCGCCGAATTCCCCGGGAGCCGGGGCGTGGATCACGCCGATGCGGCGGCCACACGCCCTCTCTGCGCCACCGGCGGCCGTTTCCCCCATCGTCCGCGCGGCGGCCGGGCCACACACAACTTCCCTGGACCGAAAGCCCGGTGACCATGATGAAGCGGCGACCCAACAGGTCGGGTACCCTGGCGAACGACCGCGCGCAGTGCACAAGAGAAACAAGAGAAAGGGGGCGGAGGATCGGAGCCCGAAAGGCACCGTGATTCCCACCGCCGATGCCGTCCATCCCGCGGGTTGGTCCGCCCAAGGAAATCTCCAGCCCGAGCAATCCTCATGTGAAGGAACTCGCCGCCCTCCGCCGCCGACGGAACAGGCAGAATTCCGGAGTGACCCTCGTGGAGGGGTACGAGGAACTCGATCTCGCCCTGCGGGCCGGCGTCCGCCCCCGCGAGCTGTATTTCTGCCCCGCCCTGACCGGCGGATCGGATCCGCGGGACGTTCTGGCCCGCGCGGCGGAGCGCGGAGCGGCCCTCTTCAGTCTCGGCCGGCAGGCGTTCGACAAGGCGGCCTACCGCGAGGGCCCGGACGGCTGGCTGGCCGTCGTACCGGACATCGAGACCGGCCTCTCCCGCATCGAGGTCGACGACCACGCGCTCTTCGTCGTCTGCGAGAGCGTCGAGAAGCCCGGGAACCTGGGCTCGGTGCTGCGCACCGCGGACGCGGCCGGAGTGACCGCCGTCATCTCGGCCAACCCTGTGACCGACTGGGGCAACCCCAATGTGATCCGGGCCAGCAAGGGCACGGTCTTCGCCGTCCCCATCGCCTCGGCCGACTCCGACCAGGTCATGGAGTGGCTGGCCGAGCACTCGGTGAACGTCGTCGCCACCACCCCCGACACGGATGCCCTGATGGCGGACGTCGACATGACCGGGCCCACGGCGATCGTCGTCGGCAGCGAGAAGTACGGCCTGTCGGACCGGTGGCTCGCGGGCGGCCACACCAAGGCGAAGATCCCGATGTTCGGCCAGGTGGACTCGCTCAACGTCGCGGTGTCGGCCGCCCTCTTCACCTACGAGGCCGTCCGGCAGCGCATGGCGTCGGCACGGCAGCGCCCGTCCGGCCGGTAGGCCGTCCCTCGTTCCCGCCGCGCCGCCGACGCGGTGGCGAGCCGCCATCGCATACCGAAGCGTTGCGGACATGCCAACTCCTCCCTTACGGTTTACGCGCGTCAACCTGTCCCGGTCCCGCAGGAGTTGATGTTTCACGCGCCCCTTTGACACCACCACGGCACCGTCATGGTGACCGCCGCCAAACCCGGCCTGCCGGCGACATCCCGGCGACGGCCACCAGGGGGACGCCGCCGAGGACGATGACCTCCTCCCCCGAGTGAAGACCGGCACCGACCGCCCTGGCCCGGCCCCGGGCCCGGCCCGGGCGCTCAGCACAGGTTCGACGAGCACGTGCAGCAGCCGACCCTTCCGGCACGCCACAGCCAGAAGAGGAGAATTCCATGAACTCGTCACGACCCCCCGCCCAAGGCATCGACCGCCGCGCCCTGCTCCGGGGCGCGGCAGGGGTGACGGCCGCGCTCGGCCTGGCCGCCGCGGCCACCGTAGGGTCGGCGGGCAGGGCCTCCGCCTACGGCTGGAGCCGCACCCTGCAGCAAGGCGTTTCCGGCTCGGACGTAGTCGAGTTGCAGATTCGCGTCGGCGGCTGGGCGGCGTCGAGTGCGCAGAAGACGTACATCGCCTGGGACGGCGACTTCGGCCCGGCCACGGACGCCGCGGTCAGACGCTTCCAGTCCGCCTACGGCCTGACCGCGGACGGCGTCGTCGGCCCGCAGACCCAGAGCGTGCTCAACGGCCTGGAGAGCAGCGACGGTTCGACCGCCCACTTCGACTGGAGCGAGTTCTACTCCCACGACGGCTCCGGATTCAGCGGTGGCAAGGTCGGTTCCGCCACGGTCAAGGAGAACGTGCGCCGTCTGATGTACAAGCTGGAGGCGGTGCGGAAGAAAGCCGGCGGCAGCGCGATCACCATCAACTCCGGTTTCCGCAGCACCTCGTACAACGCCTCGATCGGGGGCGCCTCCAACAGCATGCACTGCTACGGCGTCGCCGCCGACATCGTGGTGTCCGGCCACAGCACCCTGCAGACCTACAAGATCGCCGAGACCTGCGGCTTCTCCGGCCTGGAGGCGTACACGCACTCGTGGCAGCACGTCGACAGCCGCGTCCAGTACCCCTCCTACGGCTCCGGATCGTGGTGGTGGGAGAGCGGCGTCGTGTGACCCGCTGCCCGGGCCCCCGTCCGGATGGCCGAAGAAGCGGTCCTGCCCCACCTCATGCCGCCTGCGGCCCGTGAGGTGGGTGCCCCGGACAACTAGGGGGTTTTTCGAAAGTCCCGCACAGCATCCACGGCGCCCGGCACGCTCCCCCCAGGCTCTTCGCGCAGGGGGCACCCCCACTCGCCGCACCGGCCGAAACCCCAAGTACGTCCAGTACGAGGGCCTTCGTCCGGCACGCCGAGAGCACGCACCGGACACCGCGGGCACCGCACAGGACCTTCGAAACACCCCCTAGGAGAATTCACGGTCCGTTGGTGCACGGGGGCGCGAACACACCCCATCCCAGCCGGACCCCGAACAACGCAAAGTCCTGCACCGGTACACGATCTGGCACCTGGTCCGGCGGCTTCGCCGACGCAACAACGGCCGCCCACTTACCCCGCAGCAGTTCATGTCCGCACGTCAACGCACCCACGCGGCCGTCGCCTTCCTGAACTGGCTCACTGCCCACGATCTCACCCTGGAGACGTGCCAGCAGGCCGACCTCGACCGTTGGCTCACCGACGACTTGGCCACCTACCGCCAGACGGCCGGGCACTTCATCCGCTGGGCCTGCACCAACAAACTCACCACCGTCCACGTCCCCGCCGTCCGCTGGAACGGCCCCACTCAGCCACTCGACGACGAACATCGTTGGCACACCGCACACCGGCTCCTGCACGACGACACCCTCAAGCCCGAAGTCCGCCTCGCCGGGCTGCTTCTCCTCCTCTATGCCCAAGGGCGATCGGCGATCCACCGGTTGACCACCGAGGACGTCGAGGCCGGCACTCAGGACGTACGTCTCCACCTCGGCGATGCACCCGTGCAGCTGCCCGAGCCTGTCGCCCAGCTGGCCCGCACTGTCGCCGCGAACCGCAAGGGGCAAGCGACCATCGGCGCCCTGGCGCCGTCTCCCTGGCTCTTCCCCGGCGGGCAGCCTGGACGGCCGATCAGCACCACACAGCTGACGCAGCGACTGAACAACCTCGGCATCCGTCCCAATCAGGCCCGCAGCACCGCGCTCTTCCAGCTCGCCACCGAGATCCCCGCCCGCACCCTCGGCATCCACACCGACGTCGCCGTCGCCTGGCAACGGCTCTCCGCAGGCGACTGGGCCACCTACGCCGCCGAGGTCAGCCAGCGGGCGAGGCCGACGTGACGCTCCCGGACGGCCACTCCAGGACCGTCAGCTCAGGCCACTGCTCACGCCACCGCGCCGCCTTGCTCTCATAGACCGACCGCGGCGCGAGCACCGGGTTCGGACGAACGACGAGGTTGAAGACGTCCGAAAGTCCGTGCGGCGCATACACACGCCACCGGCCGTCGGCCTCCACGCGAACTCCCAGACAGCACGTCGTCGCAGCGAAGCTGTCGATCGCGGCCTCGGTGGAGTCATACGGCGGACACGCCACTCCGAACTTGTCCTCATGCCAGAGGTGAACCCGTGCCTCGTTCCGGATCTCGACCTCTGCGGGCAGGTCGGCGAAGACCTTCTGCCCGGTCTTGATCACGGCGTCCTCAGCTTCCCAGGACAGATCGCCCTTGTCGAAGTAGAAGACGTCGTAGTCCTTGATGCCGCTGGTCGGCGGCCTGTCCGTGACCACGTTCCACACGGTCTGGAACAAGCACCCTGCCGTCACATACCACCCAGGCAGATCCAACGTTGCAGTCCGCGCCAGCACCTCCGTCAGCACGTCGTTGCGCGACAGCACCGCACACAGGGACTCAAGTTGCTCGTCGAGAGGAAGTCGGCTGATCACCGACCCTGCCTACCACGGCTCGCCCGACAGCGGGATCGATCCGCCTCAGAGGACCCTCGCCCCGGAGGTTTAAGCGTCCTGCCGCAGGTCGGCAAGAACGCCGCCGGGGCCACCGCCAAGCTGGTCCCGCTTCAGCGCAAGACCGAGGCGGAGGAGGCCCGTAAGGCCGCCAAGAAGGCCAAGGACAAGGCGAAAGCCGAGGCCAGGGCCAAGAGGAAGGGCAAGCAAAAGAAGCCCAAGAAGTAGGGCGCCGGACCGCTCCGCTCACGCAAGCCATCTCGCGGCCCCCCAGCCGCGTGACGTGTCATGCCACGAGCAACGCGAAACCCCAGGTCAGCGGCTATCTGTCCTGGGGTTTTTCGGAGCCGCCTTCGGGATTCGAACCCGAGACCTACGCATTACGAGTACATTGCCGTCGTCAACCGAAACCACTCAGCTTGCCGCCTCACTGAACCGGCGTGACCGGCAGCTTCTGTCCCACCGGCGTCCAGGGACACTCTGACCAGCAACGATGCAGTTGCGGACAGCGACCACAGTTTCCCGCCGCCTGACGAGTCGTCCTGAGCGGTCCGCGTCGTCCAAAGGCGTCCGGCCACCCCTTGGCCACCCCCTGGGACATATCGGCCACTCGTGAGGGGCGCCTTTGAGGCACGCCTGGCTCACTCCTACACATTCGAGGCGGCACCCCGGTGCCTGCTCTAGCCTGGCGCCATACTCCTTGTAGTGATCCAACAGGGCCACGATGTCGGGCAGTACGACGACGAGGAGGCGGAGGACCTCGTTGACGACGATGCCGAGCTGCTACCTCCGGCGGTCACGGCAGCCCGTACGACCGGATGTGCCGGATCGTCGAGCACGCGAGGACGAGACCCCCAACCATCGCACGCCCGGCACCGCGCACTGCCCGTCTGGTACCCCGATCCTGCTTGAGTGGCGCAGGAGCGCCCACTCCCGCGGGACTGTATTCGAGGATGGCTGATGGCAGACGGCAAGCTCGTACGAGACCTAATCCCCCAGATCATCCGCGAGAGCGGGGCGGAGCCCGTGGTCTACGTTGCCGACCCGGAAGAGTACCGGGAGCGGCTACGCCAAAAGCTCACCGAGGAGGTAGCCGAGTTCCTCGCCGCAGACGGCTCCGCTGCCGCCGAGGAACTGGCAGACGTACTCGAAGTGGTCCACGCACTTGCCCTCGATCTGGGACTGCCGCCGCGCCATCTGGAAGAGCTCCGAGCACAGAAGGCTGAGGCGAGGGGCGGCTTCGCTGGCAGAGTCGTCTGGATTGGCAATGCCTGAGCCTGCCGTGGTTTCTGGGCAAGCCTCCTGATGCGGCTGCAGCGTAAGGTTCGGTGCTGCCGTATGTAGATGCGCCGGTCGAATCCCAGGAAGCGTTCATGACAGAGCAGCTCTGGAGTAGCCAACGTCACCGGACGGCCATCGGCCGTGTCGGGTTGTCCGTCCCCGCGCGTCAGGCCGTGGTCGATCTTCAACTGGAGCCGGGCGTGCAGGTCCTGGACTACGGTTGCGGCCGAGGTGGCGACGTACGCGCTCTTCAGACCATCGGCCTCGATGTCTCCGGCTGGGATCCGGTGCACCACCCCGGCGGTGAACTCAAGCCCGCAGACATCGTGCTCCTCACCTACGTCCTCAACGTCATCGAGAACCCTGCCGAACGACGACAAACCCTCCTGGACGCCTGGAACAACACGAAGTCGGCACTCGTCGTGTCGGCGAGGCTCCGCTGGGAGCGGAACCAAATCAAGGGCACCGAGTACGGCGACGGCATCCTCACCAGTCGCAACACATTCCAGCACTTGTTCGCGGCGAGTGAGCTTCGGGACTACGTCCAGGAGACGACTGGCGTCCGCTGTCTTTCGGCTGCTCCTGGGATCGTCTACGCGTTCAAGAGCGACGAGGCGCGGCTCGGCTATCTCGCCCGCCAGATCACGCCGGAAGCCGGGTGGCTTGCTTCCCAGGACACCGCGTCGGCCATCACCGCCGTCGTCGACCACCTCGAACAGCGCGGCCGGCTACCGAGCCTCGAAGAGATGCCGCATCCGATCATCGGCCTACTCGGCCACTTGCGGACAAGCGAGCTCAAGCGACTGGCCGAGCAATCCGCCGACCCGCTCAAGGTCGAGGAGGGCGCGAAGCGCACCACCCTCGACACCCTTCTTTTCCTCGCTGTTGAGCTCTTCCACGGCCGCGGCCCTGCCAGCAGCCTTCCGCTTCCCGTCCAGCTGGATATCCGGGCTTTCTTCTCCTCCTACGCAGAAGCGTGCAAGCGCGCGGATCGGCTTCTGTTCAAGCTCCGCGACGACGCGTACGTGCGGCGTGCCATGACCGGGTCGACTGCGGGTAAGTTCACAGCCACGGCACTTTATGTGCACCGCCGGGCTGTCCACCAGATCCCCACCGTGCTCCGCCTGTACGAGCAGTGCGCCAGCATTGCCGCCGGCCGCCCCGAAGAATGGTCCGTCGTGAAGCTGCGCCACCAGGGACGCGGAGCCAGTTGGCTGGACTACCCCTCGTTCGATACCGATCCCCATCCTCGTCTGGCCTCGTCGTACAGTGTTGACCTGCAGACCCTGAAGTCGTCCTTTCTGTCCTACGCGGATTCGGCCAACCGTCCTCTGCTGCACCGTAAGCATGAGTTCCTCTCGCCGGACGACCCCGACGTGCCGAAGTACCAGCGTCTCACTGACGCCGAGGTTCGAGCCGGCCTCTACGAGGAACCACACCTCATCGGCAACGAGGAGGGGTGGGAGCGAGCACTTGTCCGCTGCGGCCGGGCCCTGCGGGGACACCGGCTGGTGCGACGTCCTGACAGCTGAGGACCTGGTCTCGCTGAGCCCCCGCGGGTACGCCCTCGCGCGCCCCGGATTCCCGCAGGTCCAGAAGGTCCTGCAGTCCTCAAGTTGCGAACGGCCCTCGTCCCAGGCCGGGTTGTCAGACCGGCCTGGGACACTCCCGTGCATGGCATCCACACAGATCCCGGGCCCTTGCCTACCCCCCTACCGCGCTCAGCCCGACATGGCGCTCCTTGATCCCCAAGAACACGCCTCCGAGCTCGCAGACTGGGTGGAACGGATCCCTGCTGCGTCCGAGCCGGTGGAACGTGAGGCATGGGACAACGTCTACGCCTGGCTTCGCCTTGCGAGCGGACTCCGTACAGTCACGTTCGACATGGCGTACGAAGACGGCGGCATGTGCTCGGCGGGCGATGACTTCGACTACGTCTGGTCGAACATGATGGGCGAGTGGCAGTTGCACCAGGTACGCCTCGGCTACACCCGGGCGGCACTGGAAGCGCTCGTACGAGTTCTCCGTCCGGATCTTCCCACGCCCGGCCCAGCTATTGAAGCTGCGGAGCTGCGCCTCACGCAGGCTGGTCAGGAGCTCCCGTTGCATGCCCGCGAGGCGGCCCTGCACTTCCTCGGCCACCCCATGGGGAGCACCGAGTCTGCTGCCTCACTCGCCGTTGCCGTCACCCAGGCCGTCGGCGCACACGAGCTGGCAGCTCACGGATTCACTCGTATTCCCCAGCCGGCACACGACGACGATATGCAGTCATTCCCCGCTGGCCACGACGAGATCTGCACAAGTAGGGAAGCAACTTCCATTCTTCTCCTGGGTGTTCAGGCGCTGCTCGCCTGGGCCGTGGAGGAGCAGTACATCGTGGCGCCGAACGAGGACAAGTTCCTGTACGAGGGAATGTGGGTCCCCGACTCTGCGGGAGGCAACCGGTGGGTGGATCAGGAAATTGCCTACGGTGACTACCTCGCGGTGCTGCAGCTGGATCACGGGGATCCGCCGGATCTGTAACTGACACACGGTGAGCGCCGCTCCCCAGGCAGAGCGTGGGCATGTGGAGGGGCGGGGCCTGCCGGTCCCCGCCCCTCCACAACGCTGGGCTCTCCCTCAGGCGGGTCAGGTCATGCACCAGCCGGAGTCGCAGCTTCCGTCGCCGGTGTCATTGGGACCGTGCCCCGTGCCGGAGTCCTTGATGGCCTCAGCGAGTGGACGGCCGTATCGGGTGAGGTAGACGGGATCCCGTCCGAGCGCCGAGCGACGCTCGTTGATCGTTTCCTCCAGTTGCACCGATTTGATGAACAGCTCCGGTTCGTCACGCCGTTGCTGCCGCCATGCTCCGACGGTACGAAAGGGGCAGAAAAAGCAGGAACTCTTGGGCGGGACGGGCAGTCCCGCCTCCTCGATGATGCGCTCACAGTCGGTTCTGCGAAGCCGCAGATCGAGGAGGGGGTACTCGATCCGCTCGTGGGGTTCGCACCGTCGGCGGTTGGCCCGGTGGATCTCGTCGAGGGATATGCCGATGCCCACGGTGGCGGGCTCGGCGGCCGTGGCACCGTGTTCACGAAGCCACCGACCTACAACCCTGATCTTGAAGTCAGCCGTACAGGAGCGGCGCCCCGGAGCCCCGTTGGCCATCCGGACCGGGATCGGGATGGATCGGATGTCCGACCTGTTCAGCCTCTGCATGAGGGTCTCGGAGGTTCCATCGCGGCGCACACGCTTCAGCTGCTGGAGGTCAACCCCGGCGCGGATGGCGTACGGGACGGCCACCTCACGGATGTAGGCCAAGGTCGCCGGGTGCTCACTGTCGTCGCCGACATTGGCGAAGAGGAAGGTCGGATAGTCGATCTCACCGTGGGCGGCGAGGACTAGGAGGGCGGTTGATTGCACTCCCCCGCCGTAAGAGATGACCTTCATACGGTCACCGCGCGGATGAGGAACGGGTGGATGCCTGAGTGCTGCATTCCGCCGACACTGGCGTCTGACATACGAGAACTCCGAGCGTGCGAGACAAGATCGAACACGAGAGACCCTATAGACGAAGGCCCACGCGCATCAACTGTTTCTTTCAAACGGAGGCGTGAAAGCCTCCACTCTGGCCAGGGATCACCGTTGCCACTCGCTCGTGCTGCGACTGCAGCGCCTTGTCCTGCGGGCACCTTCTGGGTCAGTGCGCCTCGCGCTTGGGCCGGATCACCACCGCATGGCCTGCAGCCAGCACCGCGGCGAGGAACTCGGCGGCGGCCTGGCTTTCGGCATTCGTGAAGGTCCGGGCTGCAGGAAGGCTCGTCTTCTGCTGTCTCGGGGGTGACGGTGCAGTCCTGCGTCCGCGCGGCTTTTGCGGGGCGTGGTCGCCGGCACGGAGCAGTTCGACCTCGTGCGGCAGTACTGCACGGCCGCGCACTTCCGCATCGGCCAGGACGGTCTCGAGGAGCCATAGTGGGGATCTCGACAGGACGAGATCAGCGTCCGCGATCTGGCGTCGGTTACGCCAGCGGGAGATCGCTTGTTCGTCCGCACCAAGAAGACGGGCTACTTCCTTGATCCCCACGATCGGCGGCAGGTGGTCTGCTCTTTCAAGATCGTATCCGCCTGGGACACCAGCCTTGTACGCCGCCAACCGCTGCGTTGTTACTTCGCGTCCACCGGAGCCGCTGAGCTGAAGCACCGTCGTCAACAGCCAGTAGGGGTTCCCGGACGCCACCAAGTCGGGTGGAGCCAGCGTCCCGTCGGTCTTCCACGACTGGGAGGTCTGACGCTGCACGCCGTACAGAGCTGCAATCTCGGCGTGGCCGAGCAGATACGGGATCCGTACCGCCGCCATGCAACTACCTCTTGATCATCGTGCAACTGAAGGGACCCTCGGCAGAGCGCGGGACTGGCCAACGATATCGCTCCACTCTCCCCTCACCGGAGCAACACCTCGATGCGGCGGGGGCCGTGCCTCAACCGGTCGTGACGAGATGTTGCTCCGCAAGGCGAAGGCACGCCTCAGGTGATCTCTCTGCCCTGTCGGATCTCCCATGGGCCAACTGGCACCAGATGCACCTCGTCGAAGTAGTTCAGCCACTGAGCGATGGTCTCCACGGCACGTTGGGCCTGCTCCTCTGTGCAGGCGCCGCCGGCGGCCAGGTCTCTTTTCGCTTCGTCCATGTTCAAGGTGCCCACCTCGAACAGCCGTCTAATCTCCGGCATGGATCGGAGGCCGGCGAGGACGGCTTCGCCGAACGCCTGCTCGGAGAGGCCGGGAGGGACATCGAGATAGGCGAGGTCGCGGAGCACGCCAGCAAGAACGTCGGTGCCGATGTTGCGGTACCGCCCGTTGTACACCCGGTAGAGCCGTTCCGGATTGCGGGTTTCCGGCAGCCAGCGAGCGCGGGTGGGGCCCTGTCCGGCGACCAAGACCTGGGGCGCGTCTTCGTCAGCCCGCAGCAGGTCAGCTTGCTCACGGATCTGCCGCGCGAGGTCCACGGATGCCGGCACGGAGGTGTTCCCGATGGCATCAAGCACTCGCTGTACCTCCGGGTGGGCCGCATCGACTTCCAGGAGTAACTCGATGTTGGCGTCCGGCACGCGGCCGGTGGCCCTTCCCGTGAGGTTGGCCGATCCGACGAGGCAACGGTCGTCGGCGACATACAGCTTGGCGTGGAGGTTGTGGCACAGCAGGACGCGGGCGCGTCCATCAGCCTCGGCGATCTCGGCGATCTCGGGATCCGAGACGCCGGCTGCGACCTCGGCCACGGACCACCGCGTAACGCACTGGATCTCTTCAACACGGCGCGGAATGGCAGACAGCGACGCCCGCAACACCTCCCGCTTAATGAAGGGGGCGACCAGGACGACACGCTCGGACGCGCCTTCGAGCAGTTGCGCGATCTGCTGCCAGATGTGATCGTTCGCCACTACTCGTCCTCGTCGTCCTCATCGTCGGCTCCGAGGAATTCGCTGGCGATCCGGCCCCAGTCCTGCCGCATCTGCTTGGCCCGTGCGCGAGGCTTCTCCGGTTGTTCGTCCTCGAACCTCGCCCAGGAGAGCAGCAGGAGCTTGAAGGCGTTGGCGGCGGCCACCAACCGGTCGATGAGTTCTTCCCGGCTCGCGCCGTCGAAGTCCTTGTCCAGGACCGCGATCAGGTCGCTGTACACGGGGTGGTCCATGTTGAGGGCAACCTGGAGCAGGCCGGGAATGAACTCGACGTTGAAGAAGGCGGGCGAGTCAGGGTTGCGGCTGGTCAGGAGGCGAGTGTGCTTGCCCTGAGAGATGGTCTCTTCGATGATCCGCTGCGCGTCGGCGGGGCTGTACTTGTGGGTCTCGACCAGGCTCTCGAGCTGCTGCTGCTGGCTTTCCTCGGGGCTGACCTGCTCCGCCAGGGTGTCCGTAAGGCTCGGCTTGGTCTCCGCACGGCGCCGCTTGACCGCTTCCTCTGCCTTGTTTTCCACCTGCTCGTGCCGCTTCCGGCTGGTACCCGTACCGCGCGTCTGGTCTTCCAGGTCGGCACGCAGCCTACCGAGCAGCTTCTCACGGATGTGATAGACGATCTCGATGAGGGGAAGCCGAGCGTCACCCTCCTCTCGGAGCGCTTCCCGAAACTCCTCCCACGACAACCCGGCCGCCTCTTCACGCCAGTTGAAGTTGGCGAGCGAGGAGAAGATCGTCGCGGACTGCTTGTTGTTGGTGACGCCGAAGACCTCGTCGAGAGCGGGCGGGAAGTCGATCTCCACTCCCCACCATCGTTCGACCGGGTTGTACGAATTCGTCCATCCGGTGTCGAGGTCAAGTTCACGGTCAGCACGGATCAAGGAAATGCCGAGGTTCTTGGCTGCATGCTTGCCCCAAGGCGTGTCGCCGGGCTTGAGGCTGGGAGACACCTCGTCGGGCCACTCCTCGCCCTCGATGTCAGGGCGTCGAGCGGGGTCCACGGCGATCGAGGAACGCACAAGGACGGGGTACTCCTTGCCGTCAATGCCCTCGACCATAAAACGCTGAACGCCGATCTCGCCGGTGTTACCACCGCCGACGGGTCGGAACATCGGCTTTGTGTCGAACGGTGCGGGCGTCGAGCTTGGGGCGGTCAGGTAGAGCGGATCATTGGGCCGGGTGTCGCGCACCCCGGGCAGTTCTGCCCAGCCGCGCACAGGGACCAGCTTGATCCGGGTCCCTTGAGTGATCTTGCGCCGGTAGATACGTCCGATGAGGTTCTCGGTGTTGGCCAGAGTGGCCTCGGCGCCGCGCCACTGGACACGTTCCAGTTGTGTCCACTGAACGAGGGTTCCGGACGGGCCGAGCCCTTCGGTGAGCGCCTGCCATTCGTCGGGGAGCCCGTCGAGTTTGGGCTCGGGGACCTCTTCCAACCCCTGCCGGAGCTCGGCGAGATCGAGGTAAGTGTGCAGCGCATTGTCGGGGCCATTGGTCCAGGACCAGACATCGACACGGTCACACTGGGAGATGCTGGAGTTGGGCAGGCCGACGCCGAACCGTCCTATGCCCTTGCGGTGCTGTCGGGTTCCGGCGCCAAAGCGCAGGGATTGCCGCAGCGTCTCCGGGTCCATGCCGCTGCCGTTGTCCAGCACAGCGATCTTCTCCACCCGGTGGCGGGCACGCTGGGACGGACGGTCTATCGACTCGACGACGAAGAGTTCTACGAGCTCGGCACCGGCCTCGATGCCATTGTCGATCAGTTCCGCGATGGCGTGTGCCGTCGACTTGTATCCGCTGTCCTGCAGGGCTTTGACCGTCAGATCAGACGTGACGATCGAATACTTGGATGTCATCGAGCCTTCCATACGTCTTCCCAGTTAGTGAATGCCTCTGCCACGTCTCCGAAGCCCGGGAGCGCAGGGTCGACGACGGTTACGACGTCGCAGGTGGGGGTGCCGCCGGCTTTGGGGCCGCGGATGACGCGGCCGACCATCTGGCTGTAGAGGACCAGCGAACGGGTAGGCCGGGCGATGACCGCAGCACTCGCAGCGGGAGCATCGAAACCAGTGGTGAGGACACCGTAGTTAGACAGCACCATGGGCCGGGTGCTCGGCCCCTTGAACTTTTTGATGGCGCGGTCACGGTGGCGCGTTGACG
>NZ_JBHUDX010000075.1:0-6953 GCF_042678285.1 Streptomyces caeni | reverse complement strand
CGTCACCACCCGCCGAGCCCGCGGACACCTCCACACCGCTCAACTTTGAAGACCCCGAATGCCAGGCGCTCCGCCTCTTCCCGCTCGATCAACTGCCGCACAGGATGCCGCACATCACCCACTACATTAATCAACTTACGGATGCTTTCACCTGACGGCAGGTCGCCAGGACCCCACAGCGAGAGCCCAAGGAGTCCAGATGACGCTCTCTTCGCCTGTTGCACGGGCCGTGGACTTGCGCGTTGAGTCGGTTGATGACGTTCTCGAACACGTGGAGCGGTCCCTTCAGATGCAATTGCTCCGTGACACCGTGCTGTGCAAGCGGCGCTCGGTTGGGGCGCAGACGGACCGCGGAACCTGGGTGAGGGTTGAGCGGCGCAGCTTCGACCGGATCGGAGCACAGGGCTGGAACGGCACCGAGGCCGCAGCGGTCTTGCATGGAGTGTCTATGCCGAAGTGGTACGCGGGGCTGGCGTGGCGCGAGCGGGACGAACCGGTGATGTGGCGGGCAGACGAAATGGCGCTGGTCACCGCCCCGCCCGTAGGGCAAGCCGCCCTGGTGATCGAGGATCCTCAACTGTCGGACGGCTGGTGGGCGGCGCTCAATGCTTCGCTGGACGCACTCGCCGCGCAGCGCACGCACCGCATCGCCACTCCGGACACCGAGACGGCCACCCAGGAACTGGTGACTGGGACGATCCGAGCAGTCTTCCCCGAAGTAGACGCCACCGTGGATGAGTGGACGCCGGCACATGCGGATCTGACGTGGGCGAACGTGACCGGGCCCGAGTTCTGCATCCTCGATTGGGAGGATTGGGGGATGGCGCCGCGCGGACTGGACGCGGCCACCCTCTGGGGGAACTCCCTTGCCGTCCCCGCCCTGGCCCAACGAGTGTGGGCGGAGCGTCGGCCAGACCTGGAGAGCAGGTCTGGCCGGCTGATGGCCCTGTTCTTCTGTGCGAAGGTCGTAGGGCCGCACGCCCATCCCCAGGATCCCCGCTTGGAGCCCGCCCGGAAGGAGGCGGCGCGGCTCATCGCCGAGCTTCACTCCTGACGGCGGTTGCGCACGAGGCTGCGGTAGTGGCGGACGGCCTCCTCGTCCACCGCGAAGCTCTGGGCGTTGGTCAGCTCTCGCAGGTGGTCGGGGTTGTGGGTGCCGACCGCTACCGCGTTCACGGGCGGGAGGTGGTAGGCGGCCCTGAAGGCAGCCTGCACCGGGGTGGCCTGCTGCCGGGAGCAGGTAGGACGGGGTCCCTCAGTCAGCCCCCGCACCCTGCCGCTCCTCTTCCTCCCCTTCGGCTGCGCCCCTCCGGCCGCACGGGTTTATGCGAGGACACGCATAGTCGTGTTCGTGCATAGACGCTGCGCCCGGCCCCCTCTAACGTCATGGGCAGGCGGCCCAATCGGGGCCAGAGCAAGGGGGTTTGGCATGTCCGAGCGTTCGGCACTCACCCGGCTCACGGGCAATGGCAACGGCGAGTGCGGAGAGAAGGACTGCCCGAACGTGTACCGCACGGCCGCGGGGTCGTTCGTGGTGCAGGGTGACGTGTCCGACGCCTTCACCCCGCCCGCCGGGGAAGGGCTTGTGGAAATCCCGGAGGCGGTTCTCAGGGAGGCGTTCCGTGCACTTGGATGGTGACGCCTGGAACGACTGCTTCGATTCCATGGAGCGTGAGGCGTGGAGGCTGGAGACGCTGCCCGTTTACACCATGCCCCAGGAAGCGGAGAAGCTGAAGCGATTCCTCGCCGGGGAGAAGTCGCCGGACGATTACACATCGGCCTGGATGGATGAGGTCCGGCAGTGGGCCTCGGAAGGAAAGAGAGTCGGCAGGGTGCACGTCGTGACCCGCCCGCTCTCGGACTACCTTCGGTTCGAATTCGAGTACTACTACCGGCACCACGTGAAGGCGGGCGAGGATATCCGTATCCTCGACCTCACCGACCGGGAGAACCCGGGACTTCCAGATCAGGACTTCTGGATGTTCGACGAGTCCAAGGTGGTCCTGATGAACTACCGGGCGGACGGGACACAGATAAACCGGGAGCTGTACGAGGGCGACCCGGAGCCCTACCGGCAGTGGAAGCGGATTGCCATTGCCAAATCCGTGCCGTTCCAGGAGTACGTGAGCAGCGGGTGATGTTCGATCCTGAGCAGCTGGGGCAGCCGAAACAGGAACTGGCGGCCCTGCTGAAAGAACTACGCAAGCGAGCCGGCCTCACTGGGGACCGGCTCGCTCGGCGTTGCAACATGTCCCAATCGAAGATCAGTCGGATCGAGAATGGGAAAGTTCAGCCGAGTCTGCTGGATCTGGAAAGGATCCTCCGGGCCGTGGTGGCTCCGCCCGAGGTCATCGAGGAGGTCGTTGCCCTCGCGAGGCTGGCCAACACCGAATGGCAAGACCTGCGGTCGCTCCGGCGTAGGGGCCTGGAGAAGAAGCAGACTGAACTTGCCGCCCTTGAATCCTCGTCCACGGAGTTCCGCTTCTTCCTGCTCTCGATGATTACAGGACTGCTGTCCACCCCTGAGTACATCCGCGCCAGCCTTGCCCATTCTCCGGCCGATGTCACTAAGACGATCGCGAGGAAGCTGGAGCGCCAGGAGGTTCTTTATGACACGAAGAAGAGGTTCACTTTCATTCTCACCGAGCAGGCTGTGAGGTGGCCACTCCTGCCCCCGGCTGCGATGGCGATGCAGATTGACCGGCTGGCCTCACTGACCCACCTTGCGAACGTGAAGCTCGGCGTCATCCCCATCGCGGGATACAAGCCCATGGCTCCGATGGACACCTTCACCATCTATGACGACACCCTGGCCACCGTGGAGAACACCACCGGTGTCGTGATCCTGAGAGATCCACGCGACATCGAAATGCACTTGGAACTGTTCTCCACGCTTGAGGGTTATGCGCTGTTCGGGGACGAAGCGCGAGCCTTGTTGGCGGAGTGGTCCGCCGCCTGCCGTTCATGATCTTTAGTCCATGACGGGAAAGAACTACACAGCCGTCGCTTTGTAGGCCAATGATTTCCCCCATGGCAGCGACCGGGCGAAACGAAAAGTGGGTCCGCTACGGCGTGGGGTGGCGGCTGGGGTACCGGCGGAGGTTCGGCCCTGACGCTGGTGTGCGCTCATGACGACCGGGTGCATGACTCTCCGGGTGTCATACGACGGGGGCCGGATGTACGACCCGGTGCGCATGGTGCAGGTGAACCACCGCAACGCAGTGATCTCGGGTTCGCCGACCAAGTCCCCGCCGTGCGGGTGCCCGCGGTGCACGGGGCGCCCGTCGTCGCCAAGGTCGGCGTCCGCCGCGCTCGTCGCTGTCCCTTTGCTTCCTGCCGGAATCCCGGTGGGAGTCCCCGAGAAGAGAGAGGTAAGTCCGATGGTGGAAGAGAACACCACGTCGGCCGCCCCCGAGGGGGGTGGACTGCTCGTCGCGAAGCGGAAGATCGTGGCCGCGCGCACGCGTGCCGAGCAGGAGTCGGACGTCAGCAGTGGCCGTTCCGACGGCAACGACTGACGGGAGCGCCCACGTTGCTTGATGCAGCCTCGTGGGCGGGGCGTCTGGGCGGGGACAGGTTCCTCGCCCAGACGTACCACCGCTCGTACGCGCACTTCCCCAGGGTCGCCGACGTGGCGGGTCTGTTTTCCTGGGACGACCTGAACCGGATCATTGCCACGCAGCGGCTAGAGCCGCCCCGGCTGCGCCTGTCGGCTGACGGCGAGATGGTGCCGCTGCACCGCTACGCGATCCCGACAACGAACCGCCGCGCGGTCACCTGGTCCCGTATCCAGCCGTCCGACTTCCACGCCCAGCTCAGGGACGGGGCGTCGCTGGTCCTCGACGCGGTGGAGAAGATCCACCCCGCCGTGGGGGCGGCTGCGGAGGGGCTGGAACGCTTCCTCGGGACTTCCGTGCAGGCCAACGTGTACGCCTCGTGGACCGAGCGGGAGGGCTTCGGCCGGCATTGGGACGACCACGATGTCGTCGTGGTGCAACTGCATGGCTCGAAGCGGTGGCGCCTGTGGGGGATGACCCGTGAGGCGCCCACCTTCCGGGACGTGGAGTCGCCGGAGGAGCCAGAGGGCGACCCGGTGGCGGACCTCGTTCTGTCCCCGGGTGACGTGCTCTACCTGCCGCGCGGGTGGTGGCACTCGGTCACCGCCGATCAGGGGACGGAATCCCTTCACCTCACGTTCGGCATGGTCCCGCACACCGGCGCTGACCTGATGCTGTGGGTCGTCGATCAGCTCCGGGCGTCCCTCGCGCTGCGCCGGGACATCCCGCGCTTCGGCTCGCTGGCGGAACAGTCGGACTTCATCGACGCCGTACGACGTGAGGTGGCCGACATGATGGCGGACCCCCGCCTCGTGGAGCGGTGGGCGGAGTCGATCGACACGACAGACCTGGGCCACGCGATTCCGTCCCTGCCCTACGTGGACGGACTCCCCGCACGGAGAGAGATCACGGTCAAACTCACCGCTCCGAGAGGTCGCCTGACGGCCAACCGCGAACAGGGCACGGTCACCTTCTCCGCGGCGGGTACCGCGTGGGACTTCGCTGAGTCCGCGGCGCCCGCGCTGGGCACGCTGCTGACCAACCAGCCGACCACGCTGGGGGAGGTGGCCGACTCCGCCGGGCTTGAGGTCAAGGAGGTGGCCGAACTGGTCTCCGTCCTCATCGACGGCCACGCCGTCGCAGTCGTGGGGACGGCGCTGTGACCGCCGCGCTCTGCCTGGGGACATACCGCGTGCGTGCCGTCAGTCAGGCGGCACGCGCCGCCCTGGCCGCAGGCAGCCCCTGGGTGGACACGGCACCCAACTATGGTCGTGGTCAGGCGCATGAGGAGCTGCGCCCGGTGCTCGGGGAATACCCGACCGTGCGGGTAGCCACGAAGACGGGGTTCTTCACGGAGGAGCAAGGCCGCAGCGCGCTGGCTGAGGGCGTGCTCACCCGGGAAGAGGCGGCCGGTAGGCACAGCCTTGAGCGAGGCTTCGTCCGCTGGCAGACGGAGCGATCCTTGGCCGCGCTCGGGCGCGTGGACCTGGTGTTCGTGCACAACCCCGAGCACCACGGGCACGGCCTTGACCGCGCCGCTCTGCACGGGCGTGTGCGGGAAGCCTTCACGGCGCTGGAGGAGTTCGCCCATGCGGGCAGGATCGGTGGGTACGGCGTCGCCACTTGGTCGGGCCTAACCTCCGGAGCGTTCAGTGTCGCCGAGTTGCTCGCGCTCGCACGCCAGGCGGCTGGTTCCGCCGAGCATCACTTCACGGGCATGCAGATGCCCGTCAGCCTGATCATGGATGCCCCGATCACACAGGCCCTGAACGGCGGCGGATCACTGGTACAGGCGAAGGACGCCGGGCTGATCACGTTCGGCTCCGCGCCCCTGCACGGGGGCGAACTCCTCGACGCCATGACACCTGAACTGGTGAACCTCATCCGCCCCGGCCTGTCGGCCGCAGCCGCTGCCCTGCTGGCCGCTGGCTCGTGCCCCGGCCTCGATGTCGTCCTCACCTCCGCGAGCACCCGCGAGCACTGGGACGATATGGCCAAGGCTCTGGCTGCGCCGCTGACGGCCCAGGAACTCAGGAGGGTGACGGATGAACTCGCCGGTGAATGAGGAGGTACGAGCCCTGATGGAGGCAGCCCACGACCGGGCGGCCAAGGCACTGGGCCTCAGCTGCACGGGGCCGCTGGTGTGGGGCTTCCTCGGTGTCACCCTCGGACGCCGAGCGGAGGACCGGTGGCTACGGGTGAGCCGGACGGCGAAAAGGAACGCGGGCAGAAAGCAGGGGGAGGGCATCGTCGGGGCTTCCCAGCTCCTACCCGAAGGCGTCCCGCGCCCCCGCCTGCACGGGGTGCACGACTGGACTGACGGCGAGTGGGCCTTCGAGGCCGAAGTCCTGGACTACCTCACGCAACCTGTGGTGTCCCCGGACAGAGCCGACATCGACCACGATCCGGCGCTGCCTGACGAATGGTGGGCGGACCTTCGCCAAGCCCTTGTCCTGCTCGCTGAAGCGGAGGGTGTGAAGACGACCGTCCGGGACGGATGGATCGAACGAGCCTTCCCCCAGTTCCTCGGCATCCCGGCCCCCGCCAACGTGGAGCGGGTGACCGGTCACGGTGACCTGCACTGGGGCAACCTCACCGCCGAGCCCCTGTGCCTGCTGGACTGGGAGCGGTGGGGCCTGGTGCCCTTCGGCTATGACGCGGGGCTTCTCCACGCCAACAGCCTGCTTGTACCCGACGTAGCCGCCCGCATCCGCAAAGAGTTCGCGGCCATCCTCGACACCCCCGCCGGCCGAATCGGGGAACTCGCGGCCCTGGCCGAGATGCTGCAAGCCGTAGCCCGTGGCTGGTACCCCGACCTTGCGCCCCACCTTCTCGCCCGAGCGGAGGCACTCACGGGAGTGCGCCCGCCCGTTCCGGTGCACTCCGAGGTGAGCGCCTGACTGCGCCCCTGCGCGCCTCTCTCAGGCCCTCTCTGCCAGGTGGCGGGAGAGCGTGGCGCGGTGGACTCCCGGCGCCTTGGCAATGCTGGTGACGCTCTCGCCCTCGTCGCGTCGCGCACGGGCTATGTCCAGCTTGCCGTCCCCACCCGGCTGCGGGGCATCACCGGAGGACCCAGCGTTGTCGGACCGGAGACTGTCGTACCGGCTGTGGACGGCCGTGAGCTCCTCAACGGCGACCAGCAGGCTGCTCTTGGTGGAGGGCAACCTTGTCGGTCGATCGCAGGTCGCTGTGGACGTACACCTGCGGGCCTTCGCTGCGGATGCCGGTGTCACGGGCCTGCAGTACGAGGAGCTGCGAGCTGTGTACGAGGAGGCCGCCGCCGCCCTCGGACACGAACCGGGCGGGATGGAGCACGCGGTATGGCGGTTTAACCCGCCACCCTAGACGAGTCATTCCGATGTGATCAGTGGTCGTAGGCGATCAGGGATCGTATGA
>NZ_JBHUDX010000074.1:22091-38083 GCF_042678285.1 Streptomyces caeni | reverse complement strand
GGATCAGAAGGTCCAAGCAGGTGAAGGCGGTCTGGCCTTGTGCCAGGCCTTACTCAGTACTCCGGGGGTCTGACGGCCCCACCCGGTGGGCGTGAAAATCGGTGTGCGACCGCCCGGCGGACGTCGAGGAAACTCGGTGCGATCCGAACCTGTGTCTCAGTAGGACGCTGGGGGTCCGACGTCAGGCACCCGGATGTGTTGCTCCGAGCACGTGAATCAGTGTGTTCTGCCTGCCGGACCCCCGCCGGCCGGTCACGTGCTCGCGCGGCCGCGATCGGGAGGGGTACCGAGGGATGGACGTGATCCACGAACGCTGTGCGGGGATCGACATCAGCAAGGTGGACGTGAAGGTGACGATCCGCGTACCCGGTGCGGGAGAGCGTCGCCGCCGTAAGACCCGTACGCGCAGGCCAGCACCAACGCGAGCGGGGCCGCGGACAAGGTCTCCGCGAGCGGGGTGTTCAAGGCCGGTCCTTCCGCGCGACGGCGGACGACCCGCCGGTGAGTCACGCCGAACGCCACCCCCGCGGAGACAGGCCGCCGTCCTGGCCCGGCCTGCGGGCGCAACGCATCGAGGGCACGCCTGCGGGCCGTGGGGCGTCATACGATCACCGGCCATGGACTGGCTCGAGCGCACCGCCAAGCTGAGGCAGTGGACCAGGAACGGGACGCGCGCCCCGCACAAGCCACTGCTGCTCCTGTACGCCCTGGGCCGGTTCCAGGACGACGCCGACGGCGAGCTGCGGTACAGCGCGGTGGAGGAGGACCTGCAACGGCTGCTGACCGAGTACGGCCCGCCGAACAGGACGTCACCCGCCTACCCGTTCCACCACTTGGTCAGCGACGGCGTGTGGGAGGTGCGCACCACCCGCGGGCCGGGCAGTCCGGGAAGCGGGGTACGGGATCTCCGGGAGACGGGTGCCGCCGGACGGCTCGTACCGGAACTCAGGGCGGCACTCCGCCGCGAACCACCGCTGCTGGGCAGGATGGCGCGGTTGCTGCTCGATCTGCATTTCCCGCCCTCGCTCCACGGCGAACTGTGCGAAGCCATCGGCCTGGAGCTGGAACCGACGCAGACCGAGCAGCTGTTGAGGGTGCGCAGACAACGGAACCCTCAGATGCGCGAGCTGGTGCTGACCGCGTACGAGTACCAGTGCGCCTTCTGCGGCTACGACGGCAGGATCGGCGCGGTGCCCGTCGGGCTGGAAGCCGCGCACGTTCGTTGGTGGGCGTTCGACGGCCCGGACGACATCGACAACGGTCTGTGTCTGTGCTCCCTGCACCACAAACTCTTCGACAAGGGCGTCCTCGGCATCGGCGACGGCCACCGCATTCTCGTCTCGCAGCGCTTCGTCGGCCACAGCCCCGCCGCCCGTGAGCACGTCATAGCCCTCGCGGGCCGTCCACTCGTCGGCCCGCAGCCGGGCGCACGCCCCGTCGCGGCGGCCCACCGTGCCTGGCACATCGCCCAGGTGTTCCACGGCACCCCACGACCGGCCGCTGGCACAGGCCGTGTCCCGTCGTAGTGGCCGGGTCGGCCGTCGAACTCCATGGGGCGTCCGAGTGGAACGGATCAGGCCGACATCACGGAGTCGGACACCGCCGGCGTCCTACGTGGGACTTCTCCGGTTCGCCGTCCCCCGGCTCCTGGATGTCGCCCCGGCTGATGACCGGGGCCTCTCCCCGAGACCGCCGTAGCTCTCCGCCGTCGCCCCCGCGCCCTCGCGCACCGCGATGCCGTCCTTGCCGCTCGCGGCGGCCGTCGCCACCGTCTGCCCGTTCAGTTCCGCCGGTCGGAGCTCGTAGCAGTCGTAGGCGCGGTCGACGGCTTTCTGCTCCTCGGCGACGGCCGCGGCTCGTGATGCGGTGCGTAACCGCGCCTGTGGCCTGCGCTCCCACGGGGGTGTCCATCGGCTCAGGTCTGATGGGTGAGTCGGCACGGGGTGTCCGGACGTTCGGCCCTATTCCTGGCTATACCCCATAGCTATCGTTGGGGTGACTCAAGGAGGGGCAATGCGCGCCAAGGTAGTCGTTCTGGGCGGGAATTTCGGCGGTTTGACCGCGGCGATCGCGGTGAAGCACGAGTTGCACGGCGATGTGGACGTCACGGTGATCAGTGACCGGGACCGCTTCCTGTTCAACCCGTCGTTGATCTGGTTGCCGTTCGGCAAGCGAACCCCCGAGGACATCACGTTTCCGGTCGCCCCCACGTTCGAGGCGGCCGGGGTCGAGTTCATCCAGGACGCGGCCGACCTGATCGACCCGGTCGCGAAGTCGGTCCGGACCGTGTCGGGGCGGGTGGAACGGTACGACTACCTGATCATCGCGACAGGGACTCGGGAGAACCTGGACGCGGTCGAAGGACTGCGGGACAACTCGCACTGGATCACCTCGCTGGACGGCGCGGTGCGCACCGGCGAGGCGTGGCGGCGTTTCCGCGAGGAGCCCGGTGACATCGTCATCGGCGCCACCCAGGGGGCAAGCTGCTTCGGCGCCGCGTACGAGTTCCTGTTCAACACGTCCTACCAGCTGCGCAAGGCGGGCCTGAAGAAGAAGGCGTCGATCACGTACGTGACGGCGGAGCCGTTCCTCGGGCATTTCGGCATCGGCGGTCTGCCTCACGGCGAGCAGCTTCTGGGAATGTTCCTCCGCAAGGAGAACATCACCTTCCGGACCGACACGACGATGGCCGCCGTCGATGACGGCGCGATCGTGACCAGTACCGGGGAGAAGATCCCGTACAAGTTCGCGATGATCGTCCCGCCGTTCGCCGGACAGGACTTCCTGCGTCGCACGGATGGGCTGACCAACGCCGGCGGCTACGTCGAGGTCCACGACACGTACCAGAGCCAACGGTATGACGACATCTACGCGGTCGGCCTGGCTGCGGCGGTACAGGCACCGTGGACGACCCCGACCCCGGTCGGCGTGCCGAAGACGGGCCTGCCGACCGAGCAGATGGCGCACGTCGCGGCGCGTAACGTCGCCGCGCAGATCCGTGGCGAGCAGCCGGCCAGCCACAAGAGTTTCGGTGACATCCCGGCAGTGTGCGTGATGGACGCCGGCAACAACGGTGTGCTGATCCTGGCGGACAAGATGTTGCCGCCGCGCAACCACGGTGTGCTGATCCCGGGGCCGCAGAACCACGCGTTCAAGCTCGCGTTCGAGAAGTACTACCTGTGGAAGATGAAGGGCGGCCACGTCAGCCTCCCGTAACCGCTCGCGGTGATCCCCTCGCGGCCATGAACCGCAGGGGTACCACCGCCGTATCGCCACCGTTCGGACGGCCGCGCCGGGTCAGCGCCTGGCGGCAACCGCGATCAGGGCCGCCTCGAAGGCACGGGTGAGCCGGTCCTGGGCGGGTCCGGTCGGCTATGTGCCTGCCGGCGGGTCGGCTTGGGCCGGCCTCCCCGGCCCTGCGGACGCAGCGACGGGGCGGAGCGTTCATGTCCGTGCTCCGCTCGCCGCAGGACAGCACGGTGCGGTGGCACGTGCCGCTTGAGACCCGAGAGCTGTGCGCTCCTTCCGCACACCTCGCGCTGGGTCGGCCCCATGAAGTCGGGCCGACGGTCCTGCGAGGTCGGGACGGACGGCGGCAGCCGGCGGTGGCGCGGGTCGGCGATGTTGAAAGTGGCCCGCCGGAGGCTTACGGCGATGCGAGGCCCGAAGGGAGCGTGATCAAGGTGAGCGCTGCGCATCGGCGCCCGGACGCGCGGTGCCCGTTGCGGCCCGGTCAACCGTGCACCTTGTGCCAGCTGGATGTGACCGGTCCGCAGGACTGCCCACTGGTGTATCTGGTGATGCACGACCCGGACCTCCGCGAGGAGCTGCACAAGACCGCGCTGCGGGCGGCGGCCGATCGCGCTGACCGGCCGGATGACTCACCCGTGAGTGAGAGTTCGCGGTCCGGGTGGCAGAGCAGCTGACCGGGAACCCCATGCCCGCTCGCCTCGACCGCCCTCAGGATCACGGCACATGGCGGGCCATCACTCAGCGCATCCCGCCGACCACGCCCGCGTGCTCGCCCAGCGGGTGCGGGAGTTCCGGGAGGCCCGCATGGCTTTGTTCACGAGTTTCGACAGCGGTTGTTCATCGTCCCGGGAGGCACTCGCACCGGGACGATGCCGATGTCCATGAGAACGGACAACGCCTCATCGCACGCGTCGCACCTGCAGGCCAGGACCTCACCTCGTCGAACCGTCGTCGGGCGTCTCCGGGCTTGCCCACCGATTCCAGAGCGTGCGGTGCCACTCGTCGGCGTTCGGACCAGGCGGCTCTACTGCAGGGACCGGGCCGGGGCCGGTCTCGATGAGGTGCAGCAGCGTCCAGGCGACGCCGTAGCAGTCAACCGGGCCGAAGCAACTGGCCAGGGCCTGCGCTTCGTCGGCCGTGACGGGCCTGGAGATCGCTTCGAGTTGCTTGAAGCGCCGGTCGATCTCGTCCTCATCAGCGTCCCAGTCGGGTAGTGGGCCGCTGGCAAGAAAGGCTTGGACTTCGGGTCTCGTCCACGAATGATCCGCTGTTGTGACCGCGCCGAGCAAGGCTGGTCCTGGCGCCTGGCGCGGAGGTCCGGTGCTGTTGGAAGTCGTGAGCAATCCACTCCGACTCCGGAGGCCTGGCGCCTCCCGAACCAACGTCGACGTGCCGTCCCTTTTCGGGGACAGAGCCACCCTCGCCGTGACGAGTCGTTCGGCGGCTTCGGCAAGAGTGGTTGCGGCCGGTTGGCGGGCGTGCGTCACTTGCCGGCGGCGGAGGAGGCGAGCAGTGCTGCTCCGGCTCCCAGGACGACCAACTGCACGATGCCCGGAATGCGCCACCGCAGGGCAAGGAGGCCACCGCCCGTGACGACCGCGCCGATGGCCAAGACCCACATTCCCTGCAAGGCCACCCTGGGCGCGCCGGGCGGATTGTCGCTGTCGTAGCTGTCGGCCCAGCCCGTCATCCCGTAGCGGAGCCACAGCCAGGCGATGATCATCAGGTCGATGAGGAGTAGCGCCGCGCTGACGCCCATCTGCTGGGCGGTCGACGGCCCGTTCCCGTGCCTCATACCCACCACCGTTTTCCTTGCGGGGGACGGTTGGTCATTCCCATGTCACTCAGCATGCCGTCGTGGCGGGCACCGCACATGAGCATGGCTACTCAGATGCGCCCTTGGGCGACGGTGCCAGGCCCACGGCCTCCGCGGGTGTTCGCCGTCACAAGCCGGCCCCCTGCCCTCGGGTTCTCCGCAGGCAGGGGGCCGGTCGCCGGGGTCAGCGTGGGGCGGGGGTCACTTGATGTAGACGAGGCCGTCGGTGGTGATGGTGGGGCGGCCGGTGGTGCCGACCACGACGATCTGCACGGTGTGCTTCGCGCTGCCGGACCAGGTCCTGGTCCAGATCGCCTGCCGGTACAGGGTTGTCGAGGACCTCAGGTCGACTGTGGCGACCTTGCGATGCAGATCACCGGTGAACGGCGAAAGGTGGGGCGTTCCGGACGGTCCGCGCGCCGGCGGACGGTGCGGCCGCCGGCCCCGCGCGCCGGGGCGGCCGGATCCTTGTCCACCGGCCGCCCGCTGTCCCCCGGCCGCTCCCGTCCACAGACGGGTCGTTGTCCACAGACGGGTCGTTGTCCGCAGACAGGCCGTTGTCCACAGGCCGGCCCGTCCCGCTCCACGGCCGCTTACTCTCGTATCCATGCCAGCCCGCGCCCTGTCCCGCCCCGTGGGTACGGTGACGCGCGGGACCACCAACCCGAACCGGCTGCGCCGGATGGACCGCTGGATCACCGCGGTCCACGGCGCGGAGCTTCGCCGTACGGCGGATCCCGTGGCCGTCGACCTCGGTTACGGGGCCGCACCGTGGACCGCGGTCGAGTTGCTCCACCGTCTGCGGTCCGCCGCGCCCCGCACCCGTGTGGTGGGCGTCGAGATAGAGCCCGCCCGGGTCGCGGCCGCGCAGCCGTACACCCGCGAGGGTCTGCTGTTCCGGCACGGTGGATTCGAGGTGCCCGTGACGGGTCGCCCGTCCCTCATACGGGCCGCGAACGTCCTGCGGCAGTACGAGGAGGGCGAGGTCACCGCAGTCTGGGAACGGCTGTGCGCCCGGCTCGCCCCCGCCGATCCGGTGACCGGATCGCGCGGCGGGCTGCTCGTCGAGGGCACGTGCGACGAGATCGGCCGCCGTCATGTGTGGGTCGCCCTCGGCCCCGAGGGCCCGCGCACGGTCACCTTCGCCACCCGGCTCGGCTCCCTGGACCGGCCGTCCGATCTGGCCGAGCGGCTGCCGAAGGCGCTCATACACCGCAACGTCCCGGGCGAGCCCGTGCACGCCTTTCTGCGCGACTTCGACCGCGCCTGGGCCGCGGCCTCGCCCTACGCCTCGTACGGCGCGCGCCAGCGCTGGATACGCACCGTCCGCGGCCTCGCGGCGGACTGGCCGGTCACCGACGGCCCGGCGCGCTGGCGCCAGGGAGAAGTCACCGTGGCCTGGAGGGCGTTGGCGCCCCGCCTCTGAACCCGCTGACCTGCGGGGAACGATCTCCCTGAGTCGTTCGTCACATTCCCGGAAGATCGCCCTAGGGGGGCGCCGAGCGGGGGAGGGAGATCGTCATACGCGGTGCGACAGGAGGAGGAGTTCTTGCGCGGCTGAGTCCTGCCTCTGTCGCTTTGCGCGTCGGCGTGGCACGATCCCGTGACGCCGGTAAGTTACTGACGGTAAATCAGCTTTGGGGGCGAAGTATGGCATCCGGGAAGCGGATCATGACCACGGCGGCCATCGCCCTGGTCTGCGCAGTCACCATGCTGGCCGCACCCGGCGCCGCGTACGCGAGCCCCGGCCGGCCGGCCCCGACGCCGGCCCCCACGCCGGCCCCGTCCGGCGGCACGACTCCCACGCCCGGCAAGGGCCTCGAGGCGGTCCGCAAGAAGCTGGACGATCTGTACCACGACGCCGCGGTCGCGACCGATGCGTACAACGCCGCCCAGGAGAAGACCGAGAAGCAGTCGGCGGAGATCGTCCGGCTGGCCCAGGAGATCGTCAAGGGCCAGGAGAAGCTCGCCGAGTTGAAGGACCGCGCGGGCGCCGCTGCCCGGGCCCAGTACCGCGGCGGTGGCCTGCCGCCCGAGGTCCGGCTCTGGCTGAGCGACAACCCGCAGCAGTTCCTCGACGACGCGGGCACCGTCCGTCAGGGCGAGCGCGCGACCAGAGGGTTGCTCGCCGAGGTGACGCGCACCCAGGAGGACCTGCAGCAGTACTCGCGCGACGCCTCCGCGCAGTGGACGAGGCTCGAGGCCAACCGCAAGGCCAAGGAAGAGGCCAAGAAGAAGATCGAGAAGCAGATCGCCGCGGCGGAGAAGCTGGAATCCCGGCTGAAGAAGCAGGAGCGGGAGCGGCTGCGGAAGCTGGAGGAGGAGGCCGCGCACAAGGCGCAGACCGCCTGGCTCAGCTCCGGCATACTCAAGGAGATCGGCGGCAAGGCGTCCGCGCAGGGCAAGAAGGCCGTGAAGTTCGCCACCGAGCAGATCGGCAAGCCGTACGTATGGGGCGCCGAGGGACCGGCGTCGTACGACTGCTCGGGGCTGACGTCCCAGGCGTGGGCGGCGGCCGACACCGCCATTCCGCGCACCTCGCAGGAGCAGTGGAAACAGCTCAGGCACGTCGACGTCAAGGACATGCGCCCCGGCGATCTGATCATCTACTTCGGCGACGCCAGCCACGTGGCGATGTACATCGGCGACGGCGCCATCGTGCACGCCCCGCGTCCGGGACGGACGGTGACGATCGCCGGCGCGGGCTCGATGCCGATCCTGGGAGTCGTACGCCCCGACGTATGAGAGGGGACGGGGAGCCGCCGGCCCGGGGCGCGGGCCGGGAGGGCGCCGTCCGGGCCCACGCCGGGTCCCCCGTTCGGGCCCGCCGACCGATCCGGTCCGTCGGGCCCACCGGCCGAAGCCGCGCTCCGGGCCCCCTGTCCCGGGGGGGGGAGTCCCCGTGCTCCCATGGCCCAGTCCCCACAGGCGTGACGGGCGCCCCGTGACCCGCCCCACAGCACGCGGGCGCACGCCCGTGACCCGCCCCACCACCGGCCGCGAACCCCCGTGACCCGCCCCACAACGCGGCGGCGCCGTCCAGTCCTGTCCTCCCCCACCACCCGCGGCGCACCCTCCGTGACCTGCCCCACGTGACCTGGAGCACTGTGTTTGCGCGTCAAACCTCTGCCGGCGTGACATTCGTCATTTCCGGTCGGGACGCGCAGTGTCCAACTGAGGTAGGGGATGCGGCATATGACGGTGGCCGGTTGCCCAACGCCACCCGGTCGGGCATTCCGTTGCGGCCTCGGCTACCGCTAAGGTCCCCGTCGGTGGGGCGAGGTCCCTCGCCCACCGCGCCCTCGGGGGGAGGGAAGGAACCCAAGACGATGCCCGTACCCGTACCGCGGCAGAGAGCGGCCGTGGAGAGTGGTCAGGCTCGAGCCGCATCCCCGCCCGGGACGCCGGCCGGACAGGGGCCTGCCCGTACCAAGCCCCCGGCAGACACACTCACCCTGCTGGTGATCGAGGAGGACCCGGCCGGTTCGCCGATCGTGCCCGAAATGCTGGACGCGGGAGGCCGCCCCATCCGGCTGCGCACCGCGCGCAACCTCACCGAGGCCGAGCGGCTGCTCACCGACGACGTCCACTGCATCCTGCTGGACCTCGCGCTGCCCGCCCCCGGCCGCGCGGCGGAGGAGAACGACGAGCTGGCCGTGCTGCGGCACGTGCTGCACCTCGCGCCCCGCCACGCCGTGCTCGCGCTCACCACGTCCGGCGACGCCGAGCGCGGTGCGGAGGCGGTGCGCGTCGGGGCCCAGGACTATCTGTTCCGCGACGAGCTGGACGGGCGGCTGCTGAGCCGGGCGATCCGGTACGCGGTCGAGCGGAAGCGGTCCGACACGGCCGAGCGCCGGCTGACCGAGTCCAAGCTGCGGGCCCAGGAGAACGCCCGCCTGGAGCGCGGGCTGCTGCCCACCCCGCTGCTGGACGGGTCCTCGCTGCGCTTCGCCGCCCGCTACCGCCCCGGACGCTCCCGCGCGCTGCTCGGCGGTGACTTCTACGACACGGTGCGCACGCCGGACGGCACGGTGCACGCGATGATCGGCGATGTCTGCGGGCACGGCCCGGACGAGGCGGCGCTGGGCGTGGAGCTGCGCATCGCCTGGCGCGCCCTGACCCTGGCGGGCCTGTGCGGCGACCGGTTGCTCTCCACGCTCCAGCAGGTCCTGGAACACGAGCGCGAGAACGACGAGATCTTCGCGACGCTGTGCACGGTGGACATCACGCCGGACGGCCGCCGTGCCGGACTGTGCCTGGCCGGTCACCCGTCCCCGCTGATCGTCCGCCCGCAGCGGCCGGCCGAGTTGCTGCCGTACGACGGCAACGGCCCCGCGCTCGGACTGCTGCCGCACGCCCGCTGGCCGCGCACGCAGGTCGAACTGGGCCCGGCCTGGAGTCTGATGCTGTACACCGACGGCCTGATCGAGGGCCGTGTCGGCCAGGACGGCGAACGCCTCGGCCAGGACGGCCTGGTGGCGCTGGTACGCCGCCGACTGGCCGAAGGCCTGAACGGCGAGGAACTGCTGCGCACGGCGGTCAACGAGGTCCGCCACCTCAACGGCGGCGAGCTGACCGACGACGTGGCGGTCGTCCTGCTCGACCGCGAGCCGTAGCCTCGCGCCGGGGCACCGCCCGGCCGGCTACCGTCCGCCGTTGTAAGGACCGTACGGACCGTCGCTGCTGCTTCCGCCGGGGCGGCCGCCGCCGGAGACCTGCTTCAGCGCGGGCCGCACGTCCACGATGTAGACGATGCTCGCGATGACGCCGATGATCGGCAGGAACGAGAAGAGCGAGAAGAGGTAGCTCACCACGAGGGCGAGCCCCAGGATGATCAGCCAGAACACCTTGTTCTGCTTGTCGGCGGCGCGGAAGGCGTCCTCGCGCCGGAAGACGGCGTCGAACAGCCCGAACGCCGCGAGGGCCATCAGGACGATCTTCAACAGCCCCAAGAACCCCGCGAAGCCCAGCATCAGCATGGTGTCCACCGCCCGTTCCGCTCACTCCTACGCCGCCACCGTACCCGTAAGAACGGGCCGGACACCCCCAGGGTGCCCGGCCCGTCCCCGTGCTGCCTACTTGGCCGGCGGCGTGGTCTTCTTCACGACCGGCTTGCGGGCCGCGGGGGCCTTCTTCACCGGGGTCTTCTTCGCCGCGGCGGCCGCGGTGGGCTCGGCCCCGACCTCGGCCGGCTTCCGCTCGTCCCTGACCTCGACGGGCTCCGGCTTGCCCTCGACGGCGACAGCGAGCTCCTCGATCTCCTCGGCTGCCTCGCCGCGCCATGTCTTCACGGCCTGCTCGCCGTGCTCGGCGACCTTCTCGTAGGTCTCACGGGCCTTGACCGCGTACTCGGCGGCCACGCCGACGCCGCGCAGGGCCAGGTCCTGGGCGGTCTCACCGAGCTTCTTCAGATCGGCGTCGAGGGTGCTGCCGAGCTTCTTGACGTCGGCGTCGAGCGACCCGAAGAACTCGTGGACCCTGGCCTGGACGGACTCCTGGGTCTCCTTGGCGCGGGCGGTGGCCTTCTTGGCGCGCTCGGCCGCCTTCTCCTGGACGGCCTTGGGGTCGGTGTTGCGCATGGCCTCGATGCGGGCCGGTGCCTCGGCGCGCAGCTGCTCGACCAGGGCGGGCACCTTCTTGGCCTGCTGGATGGCCAGGTCGGCGGTGCCGGCGGCGAAGTAGAGGGGGGTCGGGTCGCTGAGGGTCTTGCGCAGGTCGTCGGTGATGGCCATGGCGATGGTCCTCCCGGTTCGGCTTTCGGCTGAGGGTTTCGGGTGGTCCGCGGGACGCCTGCCGGTCGTCCCGTCGATCCCTGTTGTGGCGGTCATCTCGGTCGTCCCGTCACCTGGCGGTCCGCCGCGGACCGGCATCGCTGCCGTCGGCCGTGCGGGGGCCGGGGGCGGCGGTGTCCTGGGCGTCGTCCGTGTCCTGGGCCTCCTGAACCACCGGGCCGTTCTCGTCCGCCGTGCCCGCCCGGACGATCCCGAAGCCGTTCTCCTTGCGGAAGGACTCGTAGATCTGGAGCAGCACCTGCTTCTGCCGCTCGGTGAGCGTGGTGTCGGCGAGGAGGGCGGCACGCGTCGCACCGTCGCGCTGCCACTCCTCGCGGTCCCGCTCGGCGTCGAGGATGCCGGCCCGCACGTACAGCGTCTCGGCGGAGATCCGCAGGGCCTTGGCGACCTGCTGCAGCACCTCCGCGCTCGGCTTGCGCAGCCCGCGCTCGATCTGGCTCAGATAGGGGTTGGACACGCCGGCCGCGTCGGCGAGCTGCCTGAGCGACAGCCGGGCGTTGCGCCGCTGTTCGCGCAGGTACTCACCGAGATTGCCGACGTTGAGCGATGCCATGCCTCCACTGTGCCGCAGGTCTGCTAACAATTGCAAGCAGCCGCTTGCAAAAGTGTGCTGCGCCACGCCGGGTGTCGCACCTGAGCCTGAGCACGTGTCCGTTCCCAGCAAAGATGAGCAGTCCCTCTGGATCTGATCAGCAGTGTGATCAAGTCCCACCGAAACTGCAGCGCTGGCTATCTAGGGGCGGATCACTTTGCCCAGCTCAGCCCGCCTATTGCGAGTGCAGCCAAGTTGGGCAAGTACGGCTTGACATGCCCAAGGAAGGCCACCCATCGCTGTGCACCGCCAGCGATGCCGCGCATGCCGTGTGAGGAGCTCGGAACCATGAGGGACGCAGAGCGCGTTCCTTGTAGACGAAGATGTGGCAAGACCGTACGGATGGGCGGGTCGCCGTTCTGACGGCCCAGTGGGAGGACCGGCATGACGCAGGGGCGGAAGATCACGGTCATCGTGCTGGCGGTGGTAGGGATTGTCTCCACGCCGCTGATCTGGCTGCTAAACAACCCCGAAGCGGGAGCGCTGGCCGGCGCCTCCATCCAAGCCGCCGTCGGCATCGTGGCCCTGGTTTGGGCCCTGTTGCAGAACCCGTCCCCGGCTGGCCCCACAGACAAGGCCAGCCGAACCGGAAAGGCGACTGGCGGCGGCGTCACCGGTATCAGACGACCGGGTGGCCGGGGGCGCGGCGCGGCCACAGCCGAGCGTACGGGAGAAGCCAGCGGCACGGACTCCGTCTCTGGCATCGACTACTCGAACTAGGACCCGCGCACCCATGGCGAAAGCATCATCAGGCAAAGCGCGGGACGAGGCGCCCGAGCCATCGGTAACCGTGGCGGACACCGGCAACGCCCAGGCCACGAGCGGAGGCATGGCCGTGACTGGTTACCGCGGTCCGGCCCCGGTAACCGGCGACACTCCTCACCCCCCAGTACGCCTGTCCTACACCGGGCAAGCAACTGCCAGCGGGGGCGGAATCGCCAACACCGGCTACATGCACATTGACACGCTGGTACAGGGGGCCGTGGAGCCGGATCCCTGGATGAAACCCGACGACTACCTCCGCCAGGTGAACAAGGGCTCGGTCTACACGCACCGTTGGCGACTCGTCGGACGCACGCAGACAATGGCCAGCCTCGTACCGTTCGCCAGAAACGAGCAAGGACGCGTCGCGCTCCTCGTCGGCCGGGGCGGAGCTGGGAAGACGAAGATCGTGACGGCCCTGTGTGAAGCAATGCGCGACGCAGAGCCCACCGTCGAAGTACGGGTGCTCGGCCCTGGTTCCTCCATCGGCCCAGGCGCGTTCAGGGAACTGCCGAGCACCGGCGAACTGCTGGTGATCGTCGACGATGCACACGACGACACCCTCCCTCTGGAAAAGATCGTCTCCGGGGTCCGCAGCGTCAACACGTCCGCCAACGTGCTGCTCTCCCTACGGCCCTACGGCATGGTCCATGCCCGCCGCGCACTTGCCCGGGCTGGCCTGCACGTGAGCGAGGCCACTGTGGTCGAGATCGGGGACCTGGAGTTCGACGACGCGCTCTCCTTGGCCAGCGAGATTCTGGACGATGCGGTACGGCTCCATGCACCGAGGCTCGCCGCAGCGGCACGGGATTGTCCGCTGCTGATCGTCACCGGCGCGGCGCTGATCAACAGCGGCGCTGTGGATCCGCAGAGGTTCGAAGGCGACGAGCAACTCCACTTGGAACTTACGGACCGGCTTGCTGAGGCTCTGACCGCCGACCCGGCTTCCGGCCAGGTACCCCAGGAACTGCTTTGCGCCCTCGCCGCGTTCCAGCCTGTGCGCCTCGCGGAACCGGAGGTCCGTACATCGCTGGAAGCCCTGACCAGGTTGCCGTTCGATCTCTGCGCGCAGCACCTGGCGACCCTTGAGGATGCCGGGGTAGCTCTGAGCCATGGCACCGCAGTGCGCTTGGTGCCGGACCTGTTGGGCGATGCCCTGCTCATCAAAGCGGCGCGGCACTCAGGCACGGGCCTCCCCACGGGCTACCTCGCCAGAGCCATGGAAGCCGGCCAGGGCAGCGCGCTGGCCAACCTGGTGGTGAACACCGGCCGTGTGGACTGGCAACAGCAGCAACAGGGCACCGGAACCGGACTAATCGAGCCCCTGTGGGAGCAGATCACGGGAGCGTTCCGCGCCGCGGATGCGCGGGGGCGGGTGAGCCTACTGGAGGTCGTGGCGAAGCTCGCCTTCTTCCAACCACGACGCGCCCTCGACCTAGCCACGTGGGCCGTGGACAACCCCTGCGACCCCGTCACGGCAGAGGTCGGACTTGGATTCACCCACACGTGGACTGACACAGAAGTGCGCTATGCCCTGGCCCCTGTCCTCCAAGCCATCGTCCATCATCTGGAGTTCCTGCCGCAGGCGGCCACCCTTCTTTGGAATCTAGGGCGCGACGACCAACGCGGCCTGCCTCAACACCCCTCGCACCCCCTGCGGATTCTCGCGGAACGGGCCGATTACACCCGCTGGGGCCCCACCAAGTATCAGGAGATACTCATCAGCCAGGTCGAGCGCTGGTTGACCCGTATACCCGCCGCTCCATCCGTCCACCAGCCGCTGAGCGTGCTCGCCCCATTGCTGTCCATAGATGGCCACGATGAGGTGTGGACACCCTCCACCTGGACCCTGACCTTCCGCCCCTACGTGCTACCCCCCACCAGGGAAGTCCTGGACATGCGAGGCGCGGTGCTCGACCTGGCGTTCGAGGAGCTGGGACACCCGCAACTCGAACGAGCCTCGGAGGCCTGCTCGCTGATCGGCAAGGCCCTCAGCCTGCCACTTGGCGGTTTCGGCTTGACGGTGACAGACGCCATGCAGCAGCCGTGGATCCCGCACCTGGCAAGCACCGTCGATCGGCTGCACCAATACATCCTCCAGCACACCCTGCCACCGGCGATCCTGGTCGCGGTGCGCACCGAGTTGCGCTGGCTCGCACAGCACGGACCCGACGGCCTTCGCCGCCCCGCTGAGGACCTGTTGAGCGCGATTCTCACCTCACCGGACAACGAGCTCGCACGTGCGCTGCACGGCGGACCGGCCGACCCTGCGATCTACGCCGACATCTCGGATTGGCGTGCCGCGCAAGACTCTCTGTTCGGAGACGTGATGGCCGCTCTCGCCGACTGGGCAGACCATACGATCGCCGCGCGTGTCGATGCCTTACTCAGCGAGAACGACAGAGTCTTCGACACGGACATCGGACGGGCCCGGCCGTTCATCTTGACGCTGGTCACCCACCGCCCGCCCATCGGCGAAGCCATCTGCGAACAGGCCATGGCCGCGCCCGAGAGTTCGCTGACCTCGTTGGTGTCGGTCGCTCTCGCTGCGATGGGACATGTCGCCGGCGACCGCGCGGTCCACTGGGGCCGGACGCTCATGGGCTCGGGGAACACCGAACTCACCCGAGAAGTGGCGCACGCCTTCGGCATCCAGCGCGGTCGCGGCGATCTACTGGATGGCGAGGGGGACCTGCTCCGGAAACTCGCTGCCCACGGGGACAACGTCGTGCGAAGGGCCGCTTTCGGCGCCGTGCGCGCCATCGCCGCGCAGCACAAGGACTTGGCCGTCGAACTGCTCACCGCATCGCTCCCCGTGGAGAGAGGGGACTTCGACGCGTTCGCCCTGGCTGTAGCAGGTCCTCCATACAGTCAGTTGTCCTGGTCGGATCTCTCCAAGGACCAGCAGAGCGCATTCCTCGCCGCCCTGGCCGCGGCACCGTCCATCGACGGCTACGAGATCGGCCAGTTCCTCGCAAAACTCGCCCGCACCGAGCCCCTCGCCGTCATCGAACTACTCGAAGCCAGGGTGGAAAGCCCACTACACCAAGTGACAGGCATGCACTCCCCCCTGCCCTTCCGCTGGCACGTGACCCCGCCGTTCCGCGATCACGACGACTTCCCACACCTACTGCGACAGATTCGCGACTGGATCGCCGCCGACCCAGAGTCCACCCGCAGGCGCTACCTGGGAGTTCACATCTTCGAGCTTGTAGCTGGGCCCTACGACAGTCGAGTCACTGACGTGATCGACGAGTATCTCGATGGCAGCGACCCAGTGAAGATCAAAGTCGCCGCGGCAATGCTGTCCAAGGCCCCTCGGACGCTCGTCTGGGACGTCGGGTTCGTACGCCGCTGCCTGCGTGCCGCGGACCGCCATGGAGACACCAGCCTGAGGAGAATGAGGGGCGGTCTGTACAACGCCAGCAACAGCGGAATGCGCTCCGGGACACCCGGACAGCCCTACCCTGAGGATGTCGAGGAACACGCGAAGGCCACTGAGCTGGCCGACGGATGCGCCACGGGCAGCGTCGAGGAACAGTTCTACCGCGACCTCGCGGCCTCTGCCTTGGACCGTATACAGGACGTGACAGATGAACTCCCTCCGGACGGCCGCGACTGGTGAGGACCGAGCGAGGGATAAGACCGCACCCACGGCGCCTTGAACTCTGGCTACGCTCCCGTAATGAATGCAGAAGAACAGGCGAGACACGACGAGTTCGAGCGGCAGCAGAAGATCCGCGCTGCTGCTTACGATGACATGATCACACTTGTCGGG
>NZ_JBHUDX010000074.1:0-22037 GCF_042678285.1 Streptomyces caeni | reverse complement strand
CTACTGGACTCCAGATACGCGAAGTTGGTCGCAGCTGGCCTGAGTGCAGGCGATCTCATCGACACCTGCACAGTCCTGCTCAAGGTGAACAAGGAGATCAACAGCGACCAGCGAACCGAAGGATTGGCGCTGCTGTCGGGACTGAAAGACCTGCTTAATACGCGGAACAACCTCGTGCACGGCCTCATCGCAATTGCCAGCGATAGCGACACCCGTACTGCCGAGACGGCCCCTGAACCCGTGATCGAGACCATGGCTTTGGTCAGCAAGAGGCGTAGGCCGGAGCTACTTCTCACCATGACCAAGGCCGAGGCCGAGAAGACGGTCAAGGACCTCCGTGAACGCGGAGATGGAATCCTGCATTGGGTCGTCGCGGCCCTACCCGCCCAGCTTCATCGAGACCAGGTCACCAACTGACGCTTCATCCCCGACGCCGGACGGCCCAACCGCCGAGGTGCCATCGTGCTGCGGATGTTCACTCGGATTATGGGTTTGGTCCCGTTCGGTCCCCTCAGTTCCCATGGAACTGCACAGTGGCCACCATGGAGATGGGCGTGGAGGAAGGGGCGACGCCGTCGCGAGTGGACGGCTTCGAGGTCGGCTGGCGGGACGACCAGGGTGAACATCGGCTGCCGTTGGCGGATGCGGTTTCGGTGCGGTTCGAGGCCGGGCGGCCGGTCCGCAGCTTCCCGTCGTATCGCAGGCAACGGCATTTCCCTGGGTTGTACTGGTCTTCGACGACCGGTGGGCACGTGGGGTTCGAGTCCTGGCTGGAGCGGGATCACGCGATGCTGCTCGACTTCACTCCGCAGGTGACGGGGCTGCTGTCGCAGCCGTTGTGGCTGTTCTGGGAGGACGAGCGGGGCAAGCGGGTCTCGCACGCTCCGGACTACTTCGCTCGGTTCGAGGACGGGCGGGGGCTGGTGGTGGACTGCCGGCCGCTGGACCGGATCGACGCACGGTCGGCGGCCAAGTTCGCGGCCGCACAGACAGCGTGTGAAGCGGTGGGGTGGGGCTACCGGGTTGTCGGCGAGGTGGATCAAGCGCGGATGGCGAACGTCCGCTGGCTGGCGGGATATCGGCATCCGCGGCACGGGGCGGATGGGGGACTCGTGACCCGTTTGTTGGCGCTGTTCTCGGTGCCGTCGCCGCTGGTGGCACAGGCTTCCTTACTCGGTGATCCGATCGCGGTGTTACCAGTGGTGTTCCATCTGCTCTGGCTGGGGCGGCTGACAGCCGATCTGTCGCGGCCACTGTCAGATGCCACTCTGGTATTGCGGTCGGAGGCCCTGTGAACGGGCGCCCCGGGCCGAGGGCGGCGTTAAGGGTCGGGGACCGAGTACGCCTGGATGACCGGCTGCACACAGTCGTCGGCCTCTCCGGCACGACGGTGCGGCTCCTGGACGAAGCCGGGTCAGCGAGCCTGGTGCTGTTACCCCATCTGCTGGCCTCGGAAGGTTTTGAGCTGATCGGCCAGGGTGCCGATCAGGCGCGCATGCCACCGTTCGCGCTCTTGGACATCGTGCCGGAGCGGGAGGCCGAGAAAGCGGCGGCCTGGGAACAGCACGTGACCGAGGTGGAGTTCGGCAAGCCGCTGGATGCTGATCCCACAGCCCTGCCTCGTCCGGAATACGACCCGGCCCGCCACACGGTGGAGGAGCGGGTGGCGGCCAAGGCGGCGGAACTGCGGGCTGTCGGCTGGCAGGCGAGTGTGGGGACCGTTCAGCGAATGCGCAGGCGCTACCGCGAGCAGGGGCTGTGGGGCCTGGTGGATCACCGTGCGACTCGACCGTCCTCACCGACGGGACGGGCCGATGACAGGGTGGTGGCCGCCATCACGGAGATCCTGGCCGCGACGACAGATGAGTCCACTGGCACCCGCGGCCGGCTGCGTCGGCGGGTGGAGGCGCTGCTGGCGGAACGGCACGGGCCGGGCACAGTGGCGATGCCGTCGAAGTCTGCGTTCTATCGGCTCGTCGAGGTGATGAGCGATGGTACACATGCCTTCGGCGAGGCCACATCACGCAGGTCAGCGGCTCGCCGCCCTCCAGGAGCGTTCACCCCTTCCTCGGCCTGCCGACCCGGCGAGATGGTGCAGATCGACACGACACCGCTGGACGTGCTGGTGATCCTGGAGGACGGGGTGAGCGGACGCCCGGAACTCACGATCGCCGTTGACGTGGCAACGAGGTCGATCTGCGCTGCGGTACTGCGACCGGCAGGAACCAAGGCCGTGGACGCCGCACTGCTGCTGGCCAAAATGCTGGTCCCGGAGCCGCTGCGGCCCGGTTGGTCGGACGCGCTGGCGATGTCGATGACGCTGATCCCCCACCAAAGGCTGCTGGACATCGACGCACGCCTGGAGCAAGCGGCCGCCAAGCCGGTGATCGTGCCGGAGACGATCGGCATCGATCACGGCAAGGTCTTCGTCTCCGACACCTTCCTGACCGCCTGCCGGTCACTGGGCATCTCCGTCCAGCCGTCCCGCCCGGCGACCCCGACTGACAAGGGAATCGTCGAGAGGACATTTTCCTCGATCAACACGCTGTTCTGCCAACACATCCCCGGTTACACCGGTTCGAACACGACCCGTCGGGGCGCCGGGATCGAGGCTGTCTGGACGCTCGCGGAACTGGACGACCTACTCCAGGAGTGGATCGTGGCCTGCTGGCAACAGCGGCCACACGAAGGGCTGCGTAGCCCGTTCCTACCGGGCCAACCCATGTCTCCCAACGACGCATATGCCCTGCTGGTCTCCCGCACTGGTTACCTGCCGATGCCGCTGAGCGGCACCGACTACCTGGAGCTACTGCCGGCACTCTGGCGTTCGGTCAACGACTACGGCATCCGCATCAACCATCGCACCTACAACTGCCCCGGACTGAACCCGCTACGGCGCCGCTCCTCGGGAGTGACCGCCAAAGGCGGGCTCTGGGAAGTCCACTACGACCCCTACGACCTGTCCCAGGTCTGGGTACGCGACGCGCGCACCGGAGAGTGGATCACGGTTCCGTGGACACACCGGCACCTGGTCTCCGCGCCGTTCGCGGACTTCACATGGCGCCGGGCCCGGGACTTGCTCGCGATGCGAGGGCGGGACGACACCGACCAGGCCGCCGTGGCCGCTGCCGTAGACCAATTGCTGACCCGGGCGGAAAGCGGGCCGGACCGCCGGATCGCAGCCCGCACCCGCGCAGCCCTGGAACCCGCTCGGCCCGTCGCCGCGCTGCCACAGGCACCTGCTCCGGACGACACCGAGGACGAGACCGCCGTCCTGGAGCAGCCGTCGAACGTCATCCCCTTCGGCGTCTTCGACGCCTTCACTGACGGGAGCCGCCTGTGAGCCAGGCCCCGCCACAGGACATCGCCAATCCGCAGGCGTCGCTGACCACGAAGGAAGGCTGGCGGGCGTTCGTCGACGAGAACCCGGAGCCCCCGCCGTCCCTCGGGTCCAGCACCGTCCTGGACAAGGGCGAATTGGAGTCCTACAAGGAAGCGCGGATCGACTACCACACACGATCCGTCATCGTGAACACCCCCACGATCCGCGGCGTCGTCACCACCGGCCGCAAACGCATCGTGCTCAACCGGCACCAGGTCTCAGCCCGGCGCGGCCTGATCGTGTCCGGTTCCGCCGGGACCGGCAAGACAACAGCGATCACCCAGCTGGGCAAGAACGTCGAACAGATCACCCGGCGCCGCAACCCCGCTGCTGTCGGCGGACTGCCGGTCGTCTTCGTCACCGTTCCCCCGGCCGCCACCCCGAAGATGCTCGCCGGCGAGTTCGCCCGATTCCTCGGCGTCCCGCTGGAGCACCGCATGAGCCAGGTCCAGATCACCAACGCCGTCTGTGACCTGCTCGGCAGGCTCGGCACCACGCTCGTCCTGGTCGACGAGATCCACAACCTCGACCTGACCACCCGCAACGGAGCCGAGGCATCCGACCAGCTGAAGTACCTCTCGGAACGGATCGCGGCCACCTTCGTGCTCGCTGGTCTCGATGTTGAAACCAGCAGCCTGTTCCAGGGCACCCGCGGGCAGCAGATCGCCGGCCGCTACACGGTCATCCCCTCCCGACCCTTCGGCCACAAGAACCGCGCGGACAAGGAGCACTGGCAGGCCCTCGTGGCGACCATGGAGGACTCCCTCCGACTGCACGCCCATCGTCCGGGCACCTTGGTCGCCATGACCGATTACCTGCACGAACGCACCGGCGGACTGATCGGCAGCCTTTCCCAGCTCGTCCGAGAAGCCGCGGTGGACGCCATCGACACGGGCGCAGAAAAGATCACCAAGCGCATGCTCGACGCGATTGAGCTGGACCACGCTGTCCAGCAGCCTCACTCTGATCACCGCCGCGCCAAGCGCGCCCGCAAACCGAGGGCGGCCTGAGCGTTGGAGCCCTGGGAAGCCCCGGTCCGGCTCCTGCCGCTTCCTCTGCCACCGGTTCACGGGGAGGTCTTCGGCTGGTATCTGCACCGCCTCGCCGCCGCCAACCAAGTGACAGCGGGGCAACTGGCGAAAACTCTGACACCGTTCAAAAACGCGCAGGTCGGCAAGCGGACAGACACACTGTGGCGCTGGACTCCGATGGTTCTGCCACGGCTGGCCGTGCTGACGGGTCTTACGCCCGAGACCCTTCGGATGCTGCTACCGGCGATCGCCCGGGTTGAGGCGCGCACCGCAGGTGACGTAGTCCGCTACCGTCGGCGTCTTTACGTCGCCTGCTCACACTGCATGCACCGCCGCGGAATCACCAGCCCCGTCCTCGCCCATCGCCCCGCCGATCTCCAGCTCTGCCGCCGACACGGCATCTGGGTGGACGGCAACCGTCACTACCGTGTCGGCCACCTCCCAGAGCTCGTTTCCGCTGAGCACCGACACCGACGGATCGCCCGCCATTTCCCTGACACCCTGGAAGCAGCGACGAAAGAAGCTCAGCACTTGGTCCGCTCCTGGCTCCATAACAAGAACCAACCTCATCTGCTCTCACGCTGGAATGACCGCCTCGCCCAGCTCCCTCCCAAGGAAGCCATCTACGGGAACATCATCAGGCGACGCGTCGACGAGCGGGACTACATCGCGACCTATCCAGAGTTTGTCACGCTGCTGGGCATGGTGGCCGATCCTGCTTGGCGGACACTGCGGGCGCCTCGCCGATGGGCGAACCTCAGCCAGCACCGGCGCACCATCAACGCCGTCTACACAGAGGCCGAGCACCGGCTGAACGTTCCCACCCTTCGCGAGAAGCTCCACTCCCACGCTTTCTCCAACGACGCCCTCTTCCGCTGGACCGACCCTTTGGGAAGATCGCTGATGCTGGTGATGACACCGGACGACCACGACGCCCTTCGGGATGAGCTCCAGCAGAAATAGCAAACTCCCGTATACTTCGGGCGAATCCCGAGGGGACGTCCGAGACGACCTGCACAAATGACGCCAAGCACCCAACACCCGCCGTGGATTGCGCCGCACGGGAGACCTGATGCAAAACCCTAAGATCCGCTGATCACGCCCAGGGAACGCTAGCCACGTCACCCACCCAGCCCCGAATTCGTGTGAGGTCCCTATAATTGCCGTTGTATCCTAGTGAGTTCAGAATCAACAACACTAGGTAATGGCGAGCGAGAAGCCAAGCATCCCTCGTCAAGCCATCCAATCGGTAAACCGGCTCCTGCGACTCTTGCGGATGCACCAGTCGATTCCTGACCCAGGTTACGACGTCAGCACCGTCAATGTCCTTGTTCTCGTTCATCTTTACATCAGCAGCGTACTGTGCGGCCGCCGGCAGGAGCTGAGGATTGATGTCAACGGGGATCTGGGCACTCAGCAGCACTTTGCGCAGCAACTCATGTGCCGGGCGTTGCTTGTATTGCTGCTTGGTCAAAATGCCGTTGAGGACGAGACGTTCCCACATGACGTGTTCCAGGCCAGCTGTACCCATGATGATCCGAGGCTCGACAAAGTCACGGCTCCGCATGGCGGAGATGGCATACATCATCTGAAAGCGCAGCGTAACGAGTCGGTCAGGGTCCGCAAAGGCGTCGATCACAAGGCTCAAGAAGTCGCCAAGCGATTGGTGATCTTGGTCGTACCACCAACCATCACTACTCCTGCGCGCCGGGTCACAGTGGGAGGCACCCCACTGCTCCCACGCCACCCGACCGCCGCTGTCCTCGCCAACTGGCAGCATGGGAGCAGCCCATCGGCCGAGCGCGAACGAGACCCCAACGTGCATCGCTGTCAGCACGGGATCTACCTCGTCGGGTGTAAAGAGCGAGCCGTCGGTACGACGCACCTCCATTACGTGCGTCATCACGTACACATCAGTCTGGTGGAGATCGCGCCAAACCCTCTGATAGTCGGGGCGTACATCTAGCGTGATCTTCCAGCCGCTCGTTTGATGCTCCCAACGGCCTGACCACTCCTGCTCTCCGTCGGCCGTCCTCGCCACCAGCCCCATCGGGCCATGCCAGTTGGGCAGGTTGAACCAATGAACGACGAGTCGATTCAATGAGGCCCCGGGGTTTCCGAACGAGGCCCCGTTCGACCATCCTCCGTCGATGTTCCGCAGCACCCCGGGCATGATCATGTCGCCCATCGGACGATGGAGAATCAGGTCAACCTCGTCGCGGTTCGCGAAGCCTGGAGATGCCCCATCTCCGACCTTCCACTCGAAGTTGAACCCGGTTGAACAGATCAACTCGACGCGGCCAGGAACGTCGGTTGCTCCTAGCCCGCCGATCAGGCCGTCGTGCAGAAGGACGGCCTGGCTCGGTTCGTTGTACGGATAGATCGGCGCGAGTGGTTGGCCCGCTGCGGGCATGTTCGTTGTAGCCACACAGTCACCTTAGTGATGCAGCATCTGACCACGCCGGGATTTAGAAGGAGTTCTCGATAGACCTACTTACTCTGAGTGGGTGATGTCGTCGTCATGGTGTGGATGGGGACAACAGGCATTTCAGTCCTGCGTACGATCTCCGTCCCGCGGGTGTTGAAGGAGCACGTGGCCGGGCCCGGGGGGTGTCGCCTGTGAGGGGCCAATTGCAGGTGTGCTCGATGTACCCAGAGTTCGAGGGATCACCACCCGGTTCTCACCGAAGTACCGCCGGATGGAGTCTTGACGCGTCGTACGCATCCATAGAGGAGCCCCGATGAGGATGCGGCGGACGCCATCCAGCTCCGGCTCCCCCCGGAAGTCCCACCGCCCCGGTGTAAGGACCACGTCCCTGTAGACGAGAGCGACGTACTCGGTCGCGTCGAACCCCAACACTGTGTATGCGCGGGTCTCAGGACGCCCCTGATGGGCAGCAGGTTCGGTGTAAATGCCCTGCGACATCGCGACCTTAAGGATCTCCACGGCAAGCTGCTCATCGTCGAACGGGAAGTCGTGTCCCGTCCGCGTGCTCACCTCGGCACCTCGGAGGGCAATGAACTCCTCGATCATTGGGGCGGCCGACGAAGTCCACCCGCCGACACTGTCCTCCTCCGGAACAGCGAACCCCCTCAGGTTTTTCAGGCTGCCGAATAGGCAGAGATCGACTCGTCCCTCCCGCGTGGTTGCCTGTGTGTGGATCACAGCGGTGCGCTGGTGGAGGCGGTGCTGCGGGTACCCCCACGTCTGGAACTCCGCCACCTCAGCATGGCCTGCACCCTGAACGAGTTGCCCAGAAGCCGGGGAGTTGAAGTCCATGATGATCGACTTGCGGAGCTTCCTCTTGAGCGTCTCGGCGACGTCGAAGGAGGTGTTCTCCTGGTCCCTGCCGGCGAGGCTGACGCCATTGCCCGCCAGACCGAGATTGAGGGCGGGCTTGATACGGGGGTGCAGCCGGACCCCGTTGTCGTCGATCACCTCGGTGACCAGGCGCTGGGACCAGTACACGTACCGGCCTACGGGTTGGGGCAACGTCTGCCTCCATCGCGTATCAGGGCCGGTTCGGAAACTGCGGCCGCTCAGGTAGATAAGGACGAACGGAGCTTGGCATGAGGTTCCCAAGACCTCGCCCGTTGCCAGCCCGCACGCACGGCCTTCGAGCAGTCGGGCGTCGCGCTGGATCTGACCGAACAGGACACACCACGTCTCTCCTTCGTCTTCCGGGCGCCGCGCGGAAGACGACACCGTCGTCCCAGGAGAACTGAACAGGGCCAGGTCACGATCGTCGCCAAAAATCAGAATGACGGTGCTCCTGAGAACGAAATAGAAGATGAGAATCGTCCCGACAACTTCGCTGGGACGCCCCCGCCTGACACCGTCCCAGCGAAAGCGACAGCTCCCTGATCAGAACAGGTCCGTCTGCTCACCTCTGCTGGGAACGGACAGCACGATAGGTGTCGTATTTGCAGGACATCTGTCGTCATCCGCGTCCGGTCCCCTGGTGCAGGTGCTCTCGGGTCGGCTTCTGCGGGTAGGCCGTGTCCGGTCTCAAATGATCTGATTCCGAGTCGGGTCGCTGACCTGCGGCGACCAGTTCAGTTGAGACGTGGGGAAGCCAGGAATCTCAAGTGAAGTGGTCCCGGGCGAGCGGGTGCCAGAGGCTGTCTCAGTTGATGTGGTCCGACTTCGCTGTGCCGTCGACCGCAACCGGACCGCTGGCGTGGCTAGGACTGACGGCGTGCGAAGAGGACCGCACCTGGAACGCTCTCGTCGGGGTCGATCAGCATTTGGGCCTCGACGGTGAACCCGGCATCGCGTAGCCAGGCCGCCACTTGGTCAGGCTGGCGGCGGTGAACGTGGACGTTCATCGGGTGGCCGCCGTAGCCCTGCGTCTTCAGCCTCGACTCGTCGCCGACGTGAAAGCCGAGCAGCAGTGGTCCGCCGGGACGCAACACGCGCCGGAAGTGGCCGAAGACCGTGGGCACTGCTTCGTCGGGGACGTGAATCAACGACCAAAATGCGAGCAGGCCGACGACTGAAGCATCGGCGAGGTCGAGGTCGGTCATCGAGCCCACCTCGAACCGCAGGCGGGGGTAGTCGCGCCGAGCCACGTCGATCATCACGGATGAAAGGTCGATGCCGAAAGCGTCCACACCCAGCTCGTGCAGGTGAGCGGTGACGTGTCCAGGTCCGCAGCCCACGTCCGCCACCGGCCCACCGCCAGCGGCGTGCACCAAGTCGGCGAACAGCGCCAGAGCCGCCCGAAGATACGGCGCCCCGGCCAGAGCCTCGCGTAGTTGGTCGGCATAGCTGACCGCGACCGTGTCGTAGGAGGTCCGGGTGTCTGCCAACCAGCGGTCCGCGTTCATGGCTCGACAGAGTAGTGCAGTGATCAGGAGGACGAACCGGATCAACTGAGATCAACGACCCATCAGACCAGGCCACTTGAGACGGAGACCAGATCCTTCGAGACGGGACAGCCGGGAAGCAGCGTTGTCGGTGGGCTCTGCCAGGGTGTGTGTCGTGGATGAATTGGTGGAACGCGTCGACGGTCAAGATCGCGTGCTGGGGGTGGTCACCCGTCGGGAGGCCATCCGGGAGGGTTGGCTGCATCGGGTCGCCGTGACGGTGTGTCGTGATGAGTGTGGACGGATCCTCGTCCACCGACGGTCGGACCAGGTATCGCGCTTCCCCGGACTCTATGAGGTCGAGGTCGGTGGCGCCGCAAATGTCGGCGAGTCCTATGAACAGGCCGCCGCGCGGGAGCTGGCCGAAGAGCTGGGCATTCGTGCGCTGCCGCGCCTGCTGTTCACGTTCATCAACCGCAGCGGCTTGAGCCCTCACTGGCTCGGCGTGCACGAAGCCGTGGTGCCGGACGTCGTGGTCCCCGATCCCGATGAGGTCGCCTGGCATGGCTGGCTGGCCGAGTCGGAAGTGCAGTCGGCCCTGCTGGAGTGGCGCTTCACCCCCGACAGCCACGAGGCCTTCAGCCGGTATCTCGCGTTCCGGACCGCGCAGTCCTGACCTTGCCCGCCTCGCGAGCTGGGACGCCCGCTTGCAGCCAACGCGCCTTGTGAGAGCGGCCGATCGTGATAGGGAGTACGGGTGCTTGGTCGACTCCCGCTCGTTGAGCAACTCGATGGCTTGCGGTCCGTGCTCTCCCAGAACGAGGTCCTGGCCAACGTGCTGACCAGGGCGGCGACGCTGGAACTGCCCGGCTGGTATGTGACGGCGGGCTGCTTGTTCCAGACGGTGTGGAACGTGGCCACCGACAGGCCCCCGACCAGCGGCATCAAGGACTACGACATCTTCTACTTCGACGGCACCGACCTGTCCTGGGAGGCAGAGGACGCCGTGATCAAGGCAGGGCAGGAGGTGTTCGCCGGGCTGCCGGCCGAGGTGGAGTTCCGCAACGAAGCCCGCGTGCACCTCTGGTACGAGCAGAAATTCGGCGTGCCCTGCCCCCCTCACGAGTCCACCGAGGCCGCGATCGACTCGTTCGCCGCGACGACGTGCTGCCTCGGGGTGCGACTGGACCCCGGCGGTGGATGGCGCGTCTATGCGCCCCACGGGCTCTCCGACGTGTTCAACCTCGTGGTCCGACCCAACCCGGTCCTTGCCCCGCGGGAGGTCTACGAAGCCAAGGCAGCGCGCTGGAAGGACACGTGGCCGCAGCTCACCGTACTGCCGTGGCCGGGATGACGCTCGGATGCGAGTGGTCATGCGGCGAGTTTCTCTCCAGCGGGCCAGTTGTCCTTGACGGCAGCCCGGAGTGGCTGCGAGATCCATGCGGGGCGTCGGAGGTAGGTGCTGAGAGCGCGGTCGGCGTCGCGCAGTCGCTGGACGAGTGGGGTCAGACGCTTCCGCGCTTCGCTTGAGTCGGGGGCTTGGAGGAGTTGCGAGGCGATGTCCAGGACGGCCCCAGTGGCCAGCGAGTCTATGGGCGGTGTGGTGTAGGGCTTGGAGGTCTTCTTCTTGCCGGGGGTGTTGAGCAGCGGCTCGGCCTGCACGATTCGGGAGATGTACTCCGTGTCGAGGGCAGCGGCCAGGCAAGGTGTGCTGGCGTACTCGCGGGCGACGGGCCAGGTTCGGAAGACCATGGCGACCGTCGCGCGCAGGTCGGCGAAGTAGTGGGCGGCGGGGACCGGTGCACCCGCGCTCATGACCGTTTCGGGGCCGCCCGCCGTGAGCAGGTCCACGAGCTGTTGTTGGAGTTGCAGAAGTACGGTCATGGTGACCGTGTCGGGTTCCGCGGAAGGCGGATCAAGCCGGGTCAGGTCGGTGGCGCAGGCTGCTTCGGACTGGTGCTGTGGTGTCGGCCGGGTCGGGAAGCGGCACTGCCAGGGGTGGAGCGCGTCGTCGGACAGTCGCGCGATGGCGTTGGCGTTGGCTGTCCGGACGGAGTGGACGGGTGTTCCGCAGCCGGGGCATTCGTGCTGGAGGAGGGCCTGGTGGCGGAGGCAGAGGAAGACCACGGGGAGGCGCCAGAGGCGTTGCCAGGCGCCGCCGTGGGTGTCCTGGATGGCGTCTCTGTCCCCGGCGAGGCAGGGCGGGCAGTAGCGGGTGGAGCGGGTCAGGACCCATGGGTTGTCGTAGATCATTCGCGCGGGTGTTCTGCGGGGCGTGAGCGCGGGGTTCAGTGGTCCGTAGCGGTCTCCGAGCGGGGCGAGCAGTAGTCCGGTGACTTCGCCGGGCGTCAGGTGTGTCACGTCGGCGAAGGTGTTGACGTGCTCGTCGTTGAGGTGGTGCAGGGAGCCGAGTGGCAGGCGGGTGGGCAGGCCGGGGCGGTTGTGGGGTGCCAGGCCGGTGCGGATGGTGATCTCGCCGGGTGTGGTGCCGGTTCGGTGGGCGAGACGGAGGATGAATCCGGTGAGGGTCTCGTCGGGCAGGGGGTCGAGGCTGCGGGGCAGGGGTCGCATGCGGTTCACCTCGCCTCCTGTGCTGTTGCCCGGCGGCGTGGGCGGGTGCCGAGGCGGCGGACCGGCAGGCCGAGGGAGTCGCGCAAGACCGGGGAGATGCCGGGAGTGTCGGCGATTCTTCGGCTGACGGTGGGACGTGCTTGTTCCGACTGCTGGTAGAGCTCGGCGAGTGCAGCTCGGCCCTCGGAGTCGCAGGCAGTGTTGAGGAGTTGTTCAGCGGTGCTGAGGACGGCCCCGGTGGCCATGGGGCGTGTCGGGGGTTCGAGGAAGATGTCGCCTATGGGCGCGCTCTTGGCTCGTCGGAGTGTGTCCGAGACTCGTTGGCGGCGGCGGGTGGCTTCTCCGCCGATGACCCTGGCCAGGGTCGGGGTGGCGGCCGAGGGGCGGGCCTGGGGCCAGGAGATGAAGATCAGCGCGGCGACGGCGCGCAGGTCCAGGAAGTACTGGGCGACGGGGACTTGCTGTCCGCAACTGGCCGCTGTCAGGTCCGTTGATGGACAGGAGGGTGTCGATGCGTCCTTGGAGGGCCAGAAGCTCGTTTCTTGTACTGGGGTCACTGGAGATCGGGACTTTGTTCGGGCCGTCGGTCAGGTAGGTGCCGCATATCGACCCGCTCTTGCTGCTCGTTTTCCAGTGGATCGAAGCGCGGCACTGCGTGGGGTGAAGATCTTCCTCGGCGGCGTGCTCGATGATGCCCCATCGGGCGGCTTGTGCGGGGTGCTGGCAGCGGGGGCAGTTCCGCTTGAGAAGTCGTCGGTGCTCGACGCAGGCGAAGGAGACGGCAAGGTGCCAGCGCCTCTTCCACGAACCGCCGAGCAGGACCCCGAAAACGCTGTTGTCCGAGGTCAGGCAGTGTGAGCAGAACTGGGTGTTCCTGAGATAGACCCAGCGCCTCAGGTAGGTGAGTTGCTGAGGGCCGGACCAGGGCCAGAGCTGGTGGTTGAGCGGGCCGTAGCGCCGCCCCAGGGGAGCGAGGAGAAGGCCCTCCATCTCCGCATGGGACAGGCGGGCGACATGCGCGCATGCAGCGAGTTGCTCGGAGGAGAGCGTGAGCAGGGATCCGACGGGCATGGCTGCCCGGTAGTACTGGCCAAGGCCCATGCGCTCGGCGATCACGGCCGGCGAGCACCCGGTGTACTTGGCCAAGCGCAGCAAGAACCCTGCCAGCGACTCGTCATCGAGCGGAACCAGGCTGCGGGAGAGCGGGCGGCGGTTCATGCTTCCACCGCCGCGGGGGTGCCCGGGTCGTCGTAGACGGTGTTGCGGCCCTTCTTGGGCGCCTGCTTCGGCTTCTGCTTCGGCTGGGGCGCGGTGTCGACGTCGGGGATCTCCCCGGCTTCGGCGTCGCGCTCGTTGTCCTTGCCCGGGACGTTGCCGAGGTTGATGGGGACCTCGTCGAGGAGGTCGGTGGTCAGGTCTTCCAGGCCGCTGTCCATCGCCTTGACCAGGCCGTCTTCGATCAGACGCCGGAGAAGCCCGACGATGCCGTGGGTGCGGCGGCGGAGGTACTCGGGCATGTTGCCCTCGGACAGAGTGCCCGGGCCTGCGTGAAAGAGCCGTATCTGGTTCTCGATGCCGACGAGGTGCTCGATGAACGCCTCGGTGCCGGCGTCGGTGCTGTAGTCGAAGGGGTCGAGGTTGATCAGGTCGAAGCGGCGCTCGGTCTGGGTGGAGGCATCGGGGTTGTAGCTCTTGCCCCTCGTCAGGGGCGCGTAGACCCACTGCTTGGTGCGGGGATCGTGCCAGCCCTCCCTGAGTAGCCCGGAGCGGGGGATGTTCACGCCGATGAGGACAAGCGTGACGTCCAAGTCCATGAGGCCGCGGATGAGGTCCAGGGTGTCCTGGTCGTCCTCGCGGTGCATCTTGAGCCGGGTGATGTCGTCGATCATCAGGACGGTGGTGGCGTGCGCCTTGATCGATTCGCGGACGTTGCGGATCATGCCGCGCAGGTTCTTGCCGTAGGGGGCGCCGTAGAAGTCGAGGATCGCTTCGCACAAAGCGATCGGGGTGGCCTTCACCGGTGTCTGGCAGTAGCCGATCGGTGCGATCAGGTCCCGGGTTCCGGGCATCGCATCCACGTAGTGGGATCGGTACTGCTCGAAGAGCTCCCGCCAGTCATCCTCGAACTCGGCGGCCGTCCGGCAGGCGGTCTCCGTCTTGCCCTGGTAGCCACCGCCGTTGATCATCAGCCCGTCGAGAGTGCCGGGACCGAAGCGCATGGCGTTGTTCTGGATGCGCGAGCGCATCAGATCGGTGACCGCCACGCTCATCGGCGTCTCCAGCAATGTCATGTTGACGTGGGTAGCGGCCCGGTGCAGGTCGTGCAGGGACTTCTTGCGCGGGCTCATCAGCTGGTACTCGGCCAAGGTGATCTTCTTGACCGGCACGAACAGGTCCCGGGTCTTGCGGAACTCCTGCCAGCCCTCGTAGGTGGTCCGGTCCGGCCTGGGGCCGAAGCGCAGGAACGGGACGGGGTTGTCCGCCGCGGGCATGCCGTGGTCGCTCATCTCACTCCTCGTCCGTCGTCTGCGAGTCGGGGTGCTCGGGGCCTTCGGCGCGGTCCTCGGGTTCGTCGTCCGCCAGGAGGAACAGGTTGCGGCCTCGGCGCCTGGTGCCGAGCGGTGCGGGCGCTGCCAAGGAAGACGAGGAGGGCAGGACTTCCTCGCGCCGTCGGCGCCGGTGGGAGTCCAGGCTCCTGGCGGCCTGCTGGGCCCGCTCCTGCCACGAACCCGCTGCCGGTGTACCAACGGCCGCCAGGGGTGCTTCCTCGCCTGGCTCCTTCGGGGCCTGCGGACGGTCTGCGGCCGCGGCTCGGGCCTGTTCGATCTCACGGGCTTGCTGGACGCGCTGGGACCTGGTCATCTGCGATGGCCAGCCCGCAACGGGATCGACGGCTCCGATCATCTCCAGGAGAACCGGGAGGAGGTCGGTGTCGGAGCGCGGCTTCAGCCCGGCCTCGCGTACGCGTGTGAGGAGTTCTTCGACCCGTGCGTCGCCGAAGGCGGGAACGTCGTCTTCGGACGGCAGGCCCGTCCAGCGCAGGGCGTGCCACTCGTGCGTTTCGGGATCCTGGAAGAACACCACGCGCCGGTCACGCGGCTCACGGTGGATGACCCAGTGCTGCTTGTATCGGCCGCCCCGGGTGGAGTGCCGGTCGGGGTCGTGCAGCATCTCGGCGTCGTACCAAAGCCCCTTGATCTTCACGCCCCGCCGATAGATCCGCTTCACATGGTGCTCGGGCAGGAAGCGGTAGTACAGATCCGGCGACGGGATGTCCATCGCGAAACCCTCCTGGGCGAAGGAGGCCGCGAACAGGCTGTTGGGGCTGTGATCGCCGCCCGGGTCCCAGAAGGGAGCGAACTCCCCCAGCCTGCGGTTTTGCCACACTTTCACGACCCAGGTCGCGATCAGGTGCTCCATCTCGCTCATGGTCAGCACCGCGTCGCCCTCCGGGTCGGCGCCGCGATCGGCGACGTCGACTCCCGTGTAGCCGGCCAGCTTCTCGAACAGCAGCGAACGAGAACTGCCGAACGCACGTTCCACCGCCTGCTTGTCGGTTGGCCGCAGGACGCGAGCCGGCAGAATCCGGCAGCCCATCGCCTCCTGGACATCCACGAGATGGTGGTTGCGATAGACGGAGCCGTGGTCGGAGGTGACCGTCTCCGGCGTGAAGAACGGCAGGGCAGCCACCTTGTGCCCGGCGAACTCCGCGACCACCGCGGCGGGCAGCCCCGGATAGGGCCACTCCATCTCGTCGTCCCACTCCGCCCGCATCGGCAGCGGCAGCATGACGTCCCGCAGCACCATCGCCACGTCCACCGAGGAGTCCGACACCAGCGTCAGTCGGAACGCGCAGATCGAATGGGTGTAGACGTCCAGAGCCAGCGTGAGGTGCACGGCCACCGGATCGCCGAAGACGTTCTCGCGGACCATCACCGGCAAGACCGTGGTGTCCAGAGCGACGACCTGTCCCGGCCGGGTCACCACCACGTGCCCGTTCTTGGCGGGCAGATCGGCCGACCGGTCGTAGCGCGGCCGGGCACCGCCCGGACCGAACCACTCCTTCCAGATCCGAAGCAGCGTGTGGTAGCTCGGGATCTCGATCTCCTCCTCCGGGAAGGTCTCCCGGAGGTAGCGGTGAATCATGTTCTCCCGGGTGCGTCCACTCACCCGGGAGCGGTGGTGGCGCGTCTCTTCCCTGACCGCGAGGATCGCCTCGCGGACCTCCTCACCAACGCTCGGATGGCCCCCGCTCTCCCGAAGCCAGCGGTGATCGGCGCAGCCGACCATCCCGTACTTCCTGCGCCGTCGTTCCCACCGCTCCAGCGTGCGGACCCCGACGTGGCCGACACCCAGCAGCAGCTTGAGCTCCGCAGGCCGCAAGGCTGCCAGCTCGGCCTCCTTCGCCGCCCGGCGCGCGGTCAGCGTCGTGCGGTCAGGGTCGTACTCGGGACGCGGCTCGCCCGGCTCGGGACGCAGCGGATCCCCACTGCGGAAACCGCACTTCACCTCCATCAGGTGCTCGAAGCGCTGTTCCATCAGTGGGCGCTTCTCCGGCTTGACGTCGCTCCACGTCGCCGGCTGGCGCCCCCGGTTGACTCCCTCCGCGGCCGTGCGCGACGAGGGACGGCATCTCGGGTGGTTGACCAGGAAACGGAAGGTCACCCGCTGCCTGCCACCATCCGGACGCACCAGCTGCACCCGGCCCAGATGCGGCTCCTGCCGCTCGACCCGCCACTCCACGTCATCCAGCACGATGCCGGCACCCGGCGAGAGATCCAGCGTGGCCAACGCGTTCACAAAGCACCTCCCCCCAGCACCACTCGTGAGCGGTCCGTCAGAGGCTGAGAGAGATCGACACCGATACGGCGATGCCAAAGCAGATGGAGAAGATGCGCGCGGGCCACCGGCCAGTACGTCTCCGTCAGGGCCAACTCCCCGAAAGGCAGTCCCTTTTGGGCATGCGCGAGCAGGCCCGGCTGGACACCGAGCACGTCACGGAGCGGACGGCGCTTTGCATACATCGCGTCGAGCGTGGACCTCACCTGAGGGCGCCACTGGGCCGCCACCACGTAGTGCCAGCCGCAGACCAACGCAACCTCCGCCGCCGCGGCGAAGCTCTCAAGATCCTCCGGCTCGATCAGCGGCCTGGGCCGCACATCGATCAGCCAGACCCCCGCCCGCGAGACCACGAAGAAGTCCGGCGTGTGCCTGCGCCACTTCGCCCGCGTGCGGAACCGGATGCACAGCGGCTGCGACAGCACCTCGACCAGATCACCAGCGAAGTCCAGGGCCACCAGCAGCTGGTCCTCCTCCAGACTCTCGAACCCGTGAAGACGCCCCGTCGCCAGCAGCGACTCCAGACCAGGCCGGTGCCGCTGATCGCGCCGCCAGGTGAACCCCCGCATCGGCCGCCGGTCCGCCACCGGCGCATGCCCCAGATGCCGTACCGGCCCCGTCACCTCGTCCCCGGCGTACCTCCACGTCGCCGTCCACCGGTCCGCCCAGCCGTCCGACACCTCCAGGCTGGCCCGGCCGGCGTCCACCGAGACCGGTATGAGCAGGTCCTCCCACGTACACCGGTGGGACCACAACGGCCCGGAACCGTACGACGCTCTATCCCCGACGTACGGGGCGGCGACGCCTTGTAGATCAGTCATGTACCCAGACAAACGGCACCCCTTCCCGGGAGTCGGTGATCTTCGGAGTTGGCGACAACTTGCCTGCAATAAGCGCGGTACACGCCAAGAACGATGCGAATCTGACGACAGTTGTCGTGCTCAGCGACCAGAAACTCCCTGGTCAAGGTGCCGGGTTGACGACAACTAGCGCGCTCTGTCTCAGCACCACCGGCGTACATCCCATACCGGCGGCGCGCGGAACGCCGGGAGGCACCGCCGCGCAGACGGGTGACCGACGGCGACGAGGGCGACCTACGAGGCGACCGCCGTCGTGCTGGATCGCGCCGCCCGCGACCTCCCCTTCGCCCGCGCCCTTCGCCCCCGCCGTCGAGGCGGACCCCGGCTGGGCCGGTACCAGGCGCAGACGGAGCGGACCATCCCGGTCGTCGCGCTCCGGGAGAACGCCAGGCCGGGCCCGCCGGTCGTCGACGCGTCCTCCCCCGGCGAGGCCATCAAGGTCGTCCACGATGTCTTTCGCCGTGAACTGGACCTGATTCGCGCAAAGTTCGCGGCATTGGGCGGTGGCACGACATTGGGCGCCCAGCTCCGCGTCAACTGCCTCACGCTCTGCGCGGGGCCCGGCAACCACCACGCCGGCGAGGACACCGCCCTGTTCCCGTTCCTGGCCGACCGCCATCCGCATCCGGCGCCGGTCCTGGACCGGCTGCGCCGCGAACACGAGCGGATCACCGCCCTCCTCGACGGCCTGCGCCGGGTCGTGTCGCGGCAGGACGCCGATCCCGTGCACGTGCTGCCCGAGGTGGAACGGCCCACCGCCGGGCTGGAGGCCCATCCCAGCTGCGAGGAAGAACAGTTGGTGCCGCTGCTGGAGTGATCCCGGCGAGGCCGGCGCGGCCGGCCGCCTGCCGTCGAGGCGCCGGTGAGGGGTGAACGAGCCCTGGGGGGAGGGGAGTGAGGGCTCGCGTGAGCTCCGCCCTCACCGGCCCGCTCACGGTAACGGCGGAAGCGGCGGACCGGGTGCGGGCTCGGTCATGACTCGGTCCCCCTTCCGTAACACGGGCGCCTGCGACGGCGGATCACCACGGCAGCGGGCGCGTGTGCACCGCGTCCAGCCGGGACACCGCCCGCGTCAGGACGGCGTACGGCCGGTGCAGCCCGCGGGCCTCCGCGGTCGCGGCCGGCTCGACGGCGACGACGTGGTCGTACTCCAGCCCCTTCGGCCACGACGGCGGCGAGCACGGCGACGCCCTGCGGGTCGCGGGCGCCGGCCTGGCAGAAGGCGCCGACACGGGGCGCGCCAGGCGACGACGAGGGCCGGGACGGAAGGGTGCCCGGTGATGCGGAGCCGCCCGATGCGGTGGCTCCGCCCGGCATGATCCGCGTGGCCGGGCCGAAGTCCAGCCGGCCGCAGAACAGGGGACCCGCGGGAAGTTCGCGCAGATGCCCGGCCCGGCGGTGGAGCCGGTGTCCGAGCACTTCGGCGTCGGCGCCGGAGGCGAAGACGTCTTCGCCGGTGACGGCATGCTCGTCGGTGCCGTCGGTCATGGCGGCGAGGGCGGCGCGGCAGCGGTCGTGGTGGACGCCTTCGCCGGTGAGGGCCTCGGGCCGAGCCTAGGTGCTCCGCGGGCGGCCAGGTGCCCCACCTGCGTGGGTCCGGCGCGCAACGGAGGCCGTGGTCACCCCCCGGGACAGCGCGCCCGGGGGCCGCCACCGGCTGAGCGACGACATGACCTCGCCCGGGGTCGGGACGGTGTCCAGGCCCAGCGGCCGCGCGGCGGCGGCCAGCACCTGCCGCAGCCTCACGGCCTCCTGTTCCCCTACGGGCCCGGCGGAATCCGGCCGGGCGTCGAGGACCTGGGTGGCACGGACGACGTCGGTGAACACGGACTGGGCCCGCTTGAAGTCGAGCAGTCTCGGCAGGTCCTCCTCCCAGCCCTCCGTGCTCCCGCTCCGTTCCTCCTCCATCACCTCGCACCACCGCTTCGCCATCAGGTCGTGCTGCGCCTTCGGATAGCGCATCAGATGGAGATGGGTGGCCAGGTCGTAGAGGGGGTCACCGACCATCGCCAGTTCCCAGTCGATGGTCCACAGCCGGCCCTGGAGGTCGACGACGAAGTTCTCCCGGTGCAGATCCGCGTGCAGCAGGCAGAACGGACGCTCCCTCAGGCCGGCCACATGCCGTCTGAGCCGGGTGAAGCAGTCGTCGTCCAGCCCCAGCGAGGCGAACAGGCCGGGAAACCTCTCCAGGTTCTCCCGGTACACGCGCTCCTCGGCGAAACAGACGAGGCGCTCCAGGAATCCCGCGGTGTCCCCTTCGGCCGACCTGTCCTCGGGCCTGCACTGGCGCTCCACATCGAGGGATCCCGGCCCCACCCGGGCCAGTTGGCGGAACAGGTCGAGGATCTGGGCGGCGATGGAGTCGGGCACCTCGTGGCCGGACCGATACAGCGAACCCAGCGTCCGCCCTTCGACGAACCGCTGCAGGCGCACGCCGTCGGCGACCTCGATGAGTTCGGGAATGCCCGTGATGCGGCCCTGCAGGGCGCTCAGCAGCGTCTCCTCCGAGGCGAAACACCGGCGGTCGAACCAGAGCAGATCGCTGCGCGGCTCCCGGCACTTGCCCCGGCCCGGATGCGCGCCGGCGACCTCGGCGGGCAGCGGGATCACATACGTCTCGTGGTGGTAGCCCTCGAGCGGCCCCTCGACCGCGCTCGGATCGCCGCTCATCTCCGCGGCGCGTTCTCGCGCGGGAGATGAGACGTGTTCGGCTTGCATCGTTCGTTCCCTGGCATGAGAGCGCACCTGTGGTGCGGAAGTGAAGCACGGTACTCCCCCACGGATGAGCATGCTGCCAGAAGAGATCGCTTCCCGTACCCGGTCTCCTTCGTGGCGCACGGGAACTTCCCGGGACCGCACCCCGTGTGCCACGGCGTGTCCGTCAATGCGGAGCCCGCTCCCGCAGGACCCGCAGCACCGCGTCCAGTGACCTCACGGTCACCTCGGCGCCCGCGTCGCGCAGGAGTTTCTCCTTGCGTTCGTCGCCCGCGAAGCCCAGGAACCGCACACCCGCCTGTTCGGCGGCCCGGAGGTCCGAGGGGGTGTCGCCGATCATGAGGGCGGTGTCGGTGGCCGCTCCCATCGCCCGCAGGGCGCGGTTGAGGTGGTACGGGTCCGGCTTCTGCTGGTGCAGTTCGCGGGTACGGCCGTAGATGTGCGGGGCGAAGCAGTCGGCGAGTCCGCGGCCGCCCAGGTACTCGGCGACCGTGCGCGCCGAGTTGTTCGTGGTGACCGCGAGCCGTGCGCCGAGGGCGGTCCAGGTGCGTATCAGCGGGTCCGCGTACGCGGTGGGCCGGGCGGAGGGGACGGCTCGCAGCTCCTGCTGGGTGAGCAGTTCCTCCAGTTCGGCCACGAGGTCGCTGCCCTCGTGCCGCTGATGGACCGCGAGCAGGACGGCCTGAGGGTCCGGGTGGCCCGTCTCCTCCTCGGTCAGCAGTCTGAGCAGCCCCTGCCGCGTCAGCCACTTCACCAGCTCTCGCGCGACCTCCACCGCCGAGTAGCCCGCGAACAGCCGGCAGATCGGCCCGTCGAAGTCGAAGAGGATGTGGCGCGCGCCCGTGATCAGTGCCCGCAGTTCCTCTGTCTGTGCCGTCTTCGCCGCCGCCGGATCGGTGTGCGTCGTATCAGAAGTCACTAGGAGAGTGTCAGGTCCGTCGTGATGGTTTCCCAGAGGGCGTCGAACCACTTCTGGGACTGGTCCACGAACGCGGCGTCGCGCCGGCCCGCCCGGCGCTCGAAGGAGAACAGCAGGGACTTGGATCCGAGGGTGTCGTACATCTCCAGCGTCCGGCTCTCCACCTCCTCCTCACGCTTGGTGAGCATGTAGTAGGCGATCAGGGCCTCCGCCCCGTTGAGCAGGTACAGCTTCACCGGCGGGGTGAAGGGCAGCGCGCGGAACGTCACACGCACGTCGATGCCATGGGACGAGCGCAGGGCCAGCAGGTTGTGGCGCAGGACGTGCCCCTGGGCGTTGCGCTGGCCGAGCCAGCGCTTGTGGACCGGGTCCTCGTCGCCGGGGTTCTCGACGGAGACCGGGAACGCCAGGTTGATCTCCCGGGAGGGCAGCAGGATCCGCACGTCGATCGACCGGGGCCGGATGCGCCCCTCATGGATCAGCCGGACCGGTTCACCGAGGGCCAGCATCAGGGTCTCGGCCGTCAGGCAGGCCGCGTCGATGCGGACGTGCGGCGCGGCGAACGCCTCCGTGAGCCTCGGCGCCAGTCCCACCATCGTCGGCTGCGGCTCGTCCCTGACCGGCTGGGGTTCGGCGATCCTGGGCGGGCTTCCCTTGCTGACGTTGCTGAGCAGGCCGTCCTCCTGGAGGGCGCGCAGGGCATGGCGGACCGTGCCCCGTTCCACGCCGAACTCCTCGGCCAGTTCGGCCTGGGTCGGCAGGCGTTCACCCGCCTTCAGGTCGCCGGTGCGGATGCGGTTCCGCAACGTGTCGGCGATCTCCTGCGGCGAGAGCCTTCTGCTGCCGTTCACTGCAACGTTCTCCTGTGTCACGACCAAACGCTACAACCCCCACCCATCTATGGGGAGTTG